>NZ_JAIHOO010000001.1:1800000-2050000 GCF_019733395.1 Lysobacter sp. BMK333-48F3
GTACACGCCCTCGACCTTGGCGCCCGGGAACAGGTTGGTCTGCTGGGTGCCCCAGACCATGGTCGCGCCCAGGTCCTCATTGAGGCCCGGGGTGAACTTCACTCCGGACGCTTCCAGGTGCTTGCGCGCGCGCCACAGCTCCAGGTCGAAACCGCCCAGCGGCGAGCCGCGGTAACCGGAGATGAAGCCGGCGGTGTTCAGCCCCGCGGCCTGGTCGCGCAGCCGCTGCATCAGCGGCAGGCGCACCAGCGCCTGCACGCCGGACAGATAGATGCGGCCTTCCTGACGGGTGTACTTGTGCTCCAGGGTGTAATCCGGATCGAGTACGGAATTGGTCAGTTCGGTGTTCGCCGAGGACGGCGAGCTGAGTTCTGCGGTGCTGGTCATGGCGGGCTCTCGCGGCGGTGCCGCGGGTTGGCTGGCGGGGGCGGGGCGGCGTCCGGCGGGACGGCGGTGGCGCGCCGAGGCCCGAACAAAGACTCGGAATTATAGCCTTTGTGCCGAATCGGGCCGCCAGGCGGCGCCCGGGAGCGCCCGGCCGGGCGGCGCGCGCCGGCTGAATGCGACATCCGTACCGAAGCGCATTGCCGGGCCCGCGCTTGGGTTCCGGGCCGTGCCATGATTCGCGGCCGCGCCGGGGAGGCGGCGACGGACACGGCGGCGCGAGCGCACCGGTCCGGCTCGGCCGCGCCGCCGGCCCGATGATGTTCGACGCCGAGGAGGAGGCGTGACCCAGGACCTGTACTGCTGGCGATGCAAGCGCGTGGTGCCGATGCTCGACGAAGCCGAGTGGGCGCGGTACCGGGCGCTGATCGAAGACTACGTTCGCGATCTCAAGCGCGAAGGCAGCCGCGACGCCGCCGGCCGGCTCTTGCCGCAGCCAGCGAAGAGCCGCTTCGAAGTCGTCGCGGACTTCTACCAGAGCCTGGTGGGCTATCCGGTGGTCGACCCGGACTGCAGTTTCTTCGAGGCCTTTGCGATCGATCACCATCGGCTCAGCGAGATCGGCCCGCCCTGCGCCCACTGCGGCAAGCCCCTGCGCACGCAGCGCGCGAGCTTTTGCGCGGATTGCGGGACGCCGCGCGCGGGCTGAGCGCCGGCGGAGGCGCGTTGCCGATTCGCGATGCCCGATCCCGGGCGCGGCTACCATGCGCGCATGGCCGCCTTCGATTCCGTCGTCCTGACCACGCAACGCCTGTCGCTGCGTCCCTTGCGGCCCGACGATGCGCCGGCCTTGCTGGCGATCTGCTCCGATCCGCAGGTGATGCGCTACTGGAGTTCGCCGCCGTGGGAGGCGATCGGCCAGGCCGAAGCCTTGATCGCGCGCGACCGCGAGGCGATGGCGTCCGGGCAGTACCTGCGCCTGGGCATCGAGCGCGACGGCGGCCTGATCGGCTACTGCACCCTGTTCCAGCTCGATGCGCAGAACCGTCGCGCCGAACTCGGCTACGTGCTCGCCGCCGCAGCCTGGTCGCAGGGCTATATGCGCGAAGCGCTGCGCGCCCTGCTCGACTACGGCTTCGACGCGCTCGACCTGCACCGCATCGAGGCCGACACCGATCCGCGCAACCGCGCCTCGGTGCGTTGCCTGGAGCGCCTGGGCTTCGTCCGCGAAGGCCTGCTGCGCGAGCGCTGGATCGTCGCCGGCGAAGTCTCCGACACCGCCCTGTACGGCCTGCTGCGCCAGGACTGGCGCGCCAATCCCCTGTAGGAGCGGCGTGAGCCGCGACAGCCGAAGCGGTGGACGTAAGCGTACTCCGGCGAAATTCGGACCTGCGGCTGCGATTTGTCGTTCCCGGATCTCGGCGAATGGCGTGGTATCTCACCGCTTCGGCTGTCGCGGCTCACGCCGCTCCTACAAGGGCGGCGCCGCGCTCCTGGCGCAGCGCCAGCCGCATCGACTAGATTGCCGCCATGCGTGTCTATCTCGACGACGAGCGCTCCACGCCCGAAGGCTGGGTGCGGGTGTATTGGCCGGACCAGGCCATCGCCCTGCTGCGCCAGGGCGGCGTGACCGAGATCAGCCTGGACCACGACCTGGGCGACGACGCGCGCGGCACCGGCTACGACGTGATCGCCTGGATCGAGGAAGCCGTCGCCCTGGACGGCTTCTCGCCGCCGCTCATCCGCGTGCATTCGGCCAACCCCTCGGCGCGGCTGCGCATGGAAGCGGGGATCGCCGCGATCGGGCGCCTGGCGGTGCAGCCCCATGAGCCGAATCGCGTGCTCTGGACCTCCTCCAACCGTTCGCGCGGCGCCGATGCGCGCGTGCGCTTCGAATTGACCGGGCTCGGCGCGGACGGTGGGCGCAGGCGCGTGCTCGACGACTACCGGCCGCACTATCGCATCCGGCCGGATTACCACACGTCGGCGCGGCATCGTTTTCTGGATGCGACCGAAGTCCTCAGCGGGGAATCCGCCGAGGCCGAGGTGTGGCTGCTGACCCCCGAACACTACCCGGGCACGCTTTGGGTCGGACGCCGCCTGGAGCTCAGCGAAGGCTCGCGGCCGGTCGGGTTCGCGACCGTGCTGGAGGTGTTCAACCCGATCCTGCTCGGCGTCGAAACCCCGCCGGAGCGGATTTAGCGAAGACCGGCGGCGCTTACGGCAAGCCGCCGATCCAGGTCCCCGTCACCTGCAGGTCTTCGTCCAGCGCGACCAGGTCGGCGCGGTAGCCCGGCGCGATCCGGCCCAGTTCGTCGCCCAGGCCGAGGAAGTCGGCGGGGTAGGCCGAGGCCATGCGGCAGGCTTCGTCCAGCGGCAGGCCGAGCCGGCGCACGGTGTTGCGCACGGCGCTGGCCATGTCCAGCGCGGAGCCGGCCAGGGTGCCCTCGGCGGTGCTGCACTTGCCGTTGCGGCAGGTCATGGTCTGGCCGTAGAGGACGAAATCCTCCTGCTCGCCGCCGACCGGCGGCATCGCATCGGTGACCAGCATGATCTTGCCGCGCGGCTTGGCGGCGATGGCGATGCGCAGCGAGGCGTCGTGCACGTGTTCGCCGTCGACGATCACTCCGCACCAGCTGTCGGGGTCGTCGAGGCAGGCGCCGACGCCGCCGGGCTCGCGGCTGCCGAGCGGGGTCATGGCGTTGAACAGATGGGTCGCGCCGCGCACGCCGTGGGCGAAGGCCGAGCGCAGGCGCTGGTAGTCGGCGGCGGTGTGGCCGGCGCAGACCAGCACGCCGCGCGCGGCCAGGGCCTGCAGCACGGCGTCGTCGAAACGTTCCGGGGCCAGGGTCAGCATGGTCCGGCCGATGCCGAGCGAGGCGACCAGGTCCAGTTCGTCCTCGCCCGGGGTGTGGAACTTGTCCGGGTCGTGCACGCCCTTGCGCGCCTGCGCCAGGTAGGGGCCTTCCAGGTGGATGCCGAGCACGCCGGGCAGGCCCTGGTGCATCGCTTCGCGCACCGCGCCGATCGCCTCGCGCATGGTCGCGACGTCGTCGCTGATCAGGGTCGGCAGCAGGCCGGTGGTGCCGAACCGGCGGTGCGCCTGGGCGATGCGGCGCACGCCTTCGACCGTCGGCTCGTCGTTGAACAGCACATCGCCGCCGCCGTTGACCTGGGTGTCGATGAAGCCGGGCACCAGGTAGCGGCCGCGCAGGTCGATCGCCTCGGCGCCGCGCGGCGCCGGGCCGGGCAGCACCGCGACGATGTGGCCTTCCTCGACGATCACGCTGAGGTCGGACTCGAAGCCGCGCTCGCCGAGCACGCGAGCGTTGACGAAAGCGGTAGCGGTCATGGCGTGGGCCTCAAACCGTTTCGGTGACTTTGTTGAGGTGCGGCGGCAGGTCCGGGTTGTGCCCGCGCGCCACCGACAAGGCGTTCACCGCCTTGTAGAAGCTGGCCACGGTGATCAGCGGGGTCATCGCCGGATGCAGCGAGCGCGCCAGCGGCAGGCTGTCGCCGCCGTGGATGCCCGGCGCGGCCAGCCACACCGGCGCGCCGCGCTGGCGGAACTCGCGCGCCACCGCGACCGTGCCGTCGCCGGTGCCGTCGTCCTGGGCGAAGGCCAGCACCGGAAAGCCGGGCCCGACGATCGCCATCGGCCCGTGCTTGACCTCGGCGCTGCTGAACGCCTCGGCGTGCAGGCCGCAGGTTTCCTTGAACTTCAGCGCCGCCTCCTGGGCCGCGCCCAGGCCGAGGCCGCGACCGATCACGAACAGGTTGCGCGCATCGACCAGGCCTTCGACCAGCGCCGACCAGTCCTGGCGCGAGGCTTCGCGCAGCGCCTCGGGCAGGGCGTGCACGGCGTCGAACAGCCGCGCCTCGTGGCTCCAGCGCGCGGTCAGCTGCAGCAGCGCGGCCAGCGAGCACAGATAGCTCTTGGTCGCCGCGACGCTGGTTTCCGGGCCGGCGTGCAGGCCGAGCACGGTGTCGGCGACCTGGGCCAGCGGCGAGTCGGTCACGTTGACCAGGGCGACGACATGGGCGCCGGCGGCCTTGGCGATTTCGGCGTTGCGCACCAGGTCCGGGCTCTTGCCCGACTGCGAGACGGCGACGAACAGCGCGTCCTGCAGCTGCGGCTTGACCGCATACACCGAACCCACCGACGGCGAGGCCGAGGCGGTGACCAGGCCGAGCTGGGTTTCGAACAGGTACTTGCCGTAGGTGGCGGCGTGATCGGAGCTACCGCGCGCGCAGGTGACGATGAAGCGCGGCGGACGCTGGCGCAGGCGGTCGACCAGGTCGTCGACGAGATCGGCGTTAGCGGCGAACTGGCGCGCGACCGCGTCGCCGGCCTCCTGCGCCTCGGCGTACATGCGGGTACCGGTCGGGTCGAGCAGGGTCTGGGTGGTCACGGCGTGGTTTCGCTCTGTAGTTCGGCGACGAAGTCGTAGGCGTCGCCGCGGTAGAAGGACCGGGTGAATTCGACGACGCGGCCGTCGTCGAGGAAGGTGCGGCGTTCGATGAACAATCCGGGCGCGCCTTCGGGCAGGTTCATCAGCCGCGCCTGCTCGGCGTCGAAGGCGATCGCGCGCAGCCGCTGCAGGGCGCGGCTGGGGCGGATGCCGAGCTTGGCGAAGGCTTCGTACAGCGAGTTTTCGACGAGCGTCGGGTCGGGCAGCACCGCCAAAGGCACGACGGTGCGCTCGAGTGCGAGCGCCACGCCGTCGGCGGTGCGCAAGCGGTAGTAACGAACCACCTGCGCGCCGGGCGACAGGTTCAGCGCCATCGCCTCTTCCGGAGTGACCTCGCCGACGCCGCGCTCGAGGAAGGTCGAGCGCGGGTCGAGGCCGCGCGCGCGCAGGTCGTCGGTGAAGCTGGTCAGGCGCGAGAAGGATTTGACGATGCGCTCGGCGACGAAGGTGCCGGCGCCCTGGCGCTGCACCAGCAGGCCGTCGGCGACCAGGCCGGCGATGGCCTTGCGCACGGTGACCCGCGACAGGTCCAGCCATTTGCCCAGCTCGCGTTCGCCGGGCAGGGCCTGGCCGGCGGTCAGCTCGCCGTTCTCGATCGCGTGCTGGAGGGTCCGGCGCAGGTGCTGGTAGGCCGGCGCGCGTCGCGCGTCGGACTGCCGGCGGAACTCGTCGAGCAGATAGGGCTGCATAGTGTGAAAAGATACCAGTGCAAGACCAATGGCGGCAACAAAGGCGCGTAGAACGCGTCTAAATCGTTGAATTCAGGTTAATTTGTCGGAGTGGTATCTTACTGGTATCTTTGCTGGTATGGTTTCACCCAGACCAGTTCGAGCCCGACCATGAGCGTCTACTCCGTACCGTCCCCGTCCCAGGCGCCGCATCTGGCGCCGTTGGCCCCGTTCGATCTGGTGATCTTCGGCGGCACCGGCGACCTGGCCCTGCGCAAGCTGCTGCCGGCGCTGTTCCACCGCTACGTCGACGGCCAGATCGTCGCCGGCACCCGCCTGGTCGGCATTGCCCGCGACGAGCGCAGCGACGAGGACTACCGCGGCAAGGTGCGCGAGGCGCTGCGCAGCTTCGCCGGCGAACAGGCCCAGCAGGGCGAGGCCCTGGACGGGTTCCTGGCGCTGCTGCACTACCGCCGCCTGGACCTGAGCTCCGACGGCGGCTGGCCGGAGTTCGCGGCCGAGTTCCCCGACCAGGAGCGGGTGCGGGTGTTCTACCTCGCGGTCGGCCCGGACCTGTTCGGCGTGGTCGGCGACCGCCTGCAGTCGCACGGCCTGGTCAACCCGAAGACGCGGGTGGTGGTGGAAAAGCCGCTCGGCAAGGACGGCGCCAGCGCCGACACCATCAACGACGCATTGGCGCGGGTGTTCGCCGAGACCCAGATCTTTCGCATCGACCATTACCTCGGCAAGGAGACGGTGCAGAACCTCACCGCGCTGCGTTTCGGCAACGCGCTGTTCGAGCCGTTGTGGAAGGCCGAGCACATCGACCACGTGCAGATCACCGTCGCCGAGACCGTCGGCGTGGAATCGCGCGCGCCGTACTACGACAAGTCCGGCGCGCTGCGCGACATGGTCCAGAACCATCTGCTGCAGCTGCTGTGCCTGGTGGCGATGGAGCCGCCGTCCTCGCTCGCCGCCGACGCGATCCGCGACGAGAAGCTGAAAGTGCTGCGCGCGCTGCGCCCGATCGAGAACGGCAACGCCGCCCAGTTCACCGTGCGCGGCCAGTACAAGGCCGGCGCGGTCGAGGGCCGCGCGGTGCCGGGCTATGCGCAGGAGCTCGGCGCGCAGTCGCTGACCGAAACCTTCGTCGCGCTGAAGGCCGAAGTGAAGAACTGGCGCTGGGCCGGGGTGCCGTTCTACCTGCGCACCGGCAAGCGCCTGGCCGAGCGCGTCTCGGAAATCGTGGTCACCTTCCGCCAGGTGCCGCATTCGATCTTCGAAGACCTGACCGAGCAGGACCCGTCCAGCCGGTTGGCGCCGAACAAGCTGGTGCTGCGCCTGCAGCCCGACGAAGGCGTGAAGCTGTGGCTGATGAACAAGGTGCCCGGCCCCGGCGGCCTGCGCCTGCGCCACGTGCCGCTGGACATGAGCTTCGCCGCCGCGTTCGGCGGGCGCCAGGCCGACGCTTACGAGCGCCTGCTGATGGACGTGGTGCGCGGCAATCCGATGTTGTTCATGCGCCGCGACGAAGTCGACGCGGCCTGGAAATGGATCGACCCGATCCGCGCCGCCTGGGCGGCGAGCGCCGATGCGGCGCGCCCGTACACCGCCGGCAGCTGGGGCCCGAGCGCCGCGGTGGCCCTGATCGAACGCGATGGGAGGACCTGGCATGAAGATGCAGGCTGAGCGACTGAAAGTGATCGAACCCTTGCCCCTGCCGCTGCACGAGCGCCTGTTCGACGACAGCGAACAACTGGCCCAGGCGCTGGCGCGCCAGGTCGCCGCCGACCTGCGCGGCGCGCTGGCCCGCCACGGCGAGGCCTGCATCGCCCTGTCCGGCGGCAACACGCCCAAGCGCTTCTTCCAGGCGCTGTCGACCCAGACCCTGGACTGGGCGCGGGTCACCGTGCTGCCGATCGACGAGCGCTGGCTGCCGCCGGAGCATCCGCGCTCCAACGAACGCCTGCTGCGCGAACATCTGCTGCAGCACAACGCCGCCGCGGCGCGCCTGCTGCCGATGTACCGGCCGACGCCGACCCCGGAAGCGGCGCTGATGCCGGTAATGACCAAGATCGCCAACGAAGGCCTGCCGCTGGACGTCGCCGTGCTCGGCATGGGCGACGACGGCCATGTCGCTTCGCTGTTCCCGGACCTGGGTCGCGACAACCCGGCGCTGCGCGAGATCGGCCTGCAGCCGCGCGGCCGCGCGCCGGTGATGGCGATCCGCACCGACGCGATGCCCGAGCCGCGCATAACCCTGACCTTGAGCGCGATCTTCACCGCGCCGGCGCTGTACCTGCACATCGAAGGCGAGAAGAAGCGCGCCGTGCTCGACAACGCCCAGCGCGATCCGCGCAACGCCTTGCCGATCCGCTCGGTGCTGCTCGGCGCCCCGCAGCCTCCGACCCTCTACTGGAGCCCCTAAGCGCGAACGCCCGCGTTCCCGCTTCTACGATTCCCCATTCCCCATTCCCCATTCCCGCTTCATTGGCGCCCGCAGCATCTTGGGCGCCCAAGACAGCCAAGCCCTGACTCCCTCCCCTCCCAAGTTACGGCTTTTGCTGTCGCCCCCTTCGGACGAAGGGGGCAGCGCCCGCCTCGCGGGCGTGGGGGGATTTGCTTTTGCCTCTGCTTCTGCGGAAGGTGTAGGAAGAGCAAATCCCCCCTAACCCCCCTTTTTCGAAGGGGGGAACCGGTCGGCCTCTGCTGGCGGAGAGAGGGTCGTCCGGCTTCTTCCGCAAGTTCCGCAAGCGCCTGGCACTGACCGAGTACCCGTGAATACCCAACTGCACCCCGTAGTCGCGCAAGTCACGCAACGCATCGTCGAACGCAGCCGCGCGCGCCGTACCGCCTACCTGGCCCGGATCGAGGCGGCCAGCGGCAGCGGTCCGCATCGGCGGCGTCTGTCCTGCGGCAATCTGGCCCACGGTTTCGCCGCCTGCACGGTCGGCGACAAGCACGCGCTGCGCAGCGGCGTCGCGCCCAACCTGGGCATCGTCAATTCCTACAACGACATGCTCTCCGCGCATCAGCCGCTGGAGCGCTTTCCCGAGCTGATCAAGAGCGCGGCGCGCGATTGCGGCGCTACCGCCCAGGTCGCCGGCGGCGTGCCGGCGATGTGCGACGGCGTCACCCAGGGCCGCGAAGGCATGGAGCTGTCGCTGTTCTCGCGCGACGTGATCGCGATGTCGACTGCGATCGCGTTGTCGCACGACATGTTCGACGCGGCGCTGTACCTGGGCGTGTGCGACAAGATCGTGCCGGGCCTGCTGATCGGCGCGCTGCAGTACGGCCACCTGCCGGGCATTTTCGTGCCGGCCGGGCCGATGACCTCGGGCCTGCCCAACGACGAGAAATCGCGCGTGCGCCAGCGCTACGCCACCGGCGAGGCCAGCCGCGAGGAACTGCTCGAGGCCGAGGCGCGCAGCTATCACGGCCCCGGCACCTGCACCTTCTACGGCACCGCCAATTCCAACCAGATGCTGATGGAGATGATGGGCCTGCACCTGCCGGGCTCCAGCTTCGTCCATCCCAACACGCCGTTGCGCGATGCGCTGACCGCGCAGGCGGCGCAGCGCGCGGCGCAGATCACCGCGCTCGGCGACGACTACCGTCCGATCGGCCGGATCGTCGACGAACGCGCGATCGTCAACGGCGTGATCGGCCTGCACGCCACCGGCGGTTCGACCAACCACCTGCTGCACCTGATCGCGATGGCCGCGGCGGCCGGCATCGAGCTGCGCCTGGAGGATTTCGACGCGCTGTCCTCGGCGATTCCGCTGCTGGCGCGGGTGTATCCGAACGGCAGCGCCGACGTGAACCATTTCCACGCTGCCGGCGGCCTGGCGTTCCTGATCGGCGAACTGCTCGACCACGGCCTGCTGCACGGCGACGTCGAAACCGTCGCCGGCCCTGGCCTGGCGCGCTATCGGGTCGAGGCGCGCCTGGCCGACGACGGCACGGTGGCCTACGTGCCCTCGGCGCCGGTCAGCGCCGACACCGCGGTGCTGCGTCCGGTCGCCGAGCCGTTCCGCGCCGACGGCGGCCTGCGCGTGCTCACCGGCAACCTCGGCACCGCCGCGATCAAGGTCTCGGCGGTGCCGGAAGACCGCTGGACGGTCGAAGCGCCGTGCCGGGTGTTCGCCGAACAGCACGAGGTCAAGCAGGCCTTCGAGCGCGGCGAACTCGACCGCGACGTGGTCGTGGTGGTGCGCTTCCAGGGCCCGCGCGCCAACGGCATGCCCGAGCTGCACCAGCTCACCCCGACCCTGACCGTGCTGCAGAAGCGCGGCCACCGCGTCGCCCTGGTCACCGACGGGCGCATGTCCGGCGCGTCGGGACAGGTGCCGGCGGCGATCCACGTCACCCCCGAAGCCAGCGCCGGCGGTCCCTTGGCCAAGCTGCGCGACGGCGACTTACTGCGGGTGGATGCGGTCGCCGGCACGCTGAGCGTGACCGAGCCGGCCGACTGGGCGACGCGCGAGCACGCCACGGCCGACCTGTCGGCGCACCACGTCGGTTTCGGCCGCGAGCTGTTCGCCGCCTTCCGCGGTTACGCCGCACCGGCCGACCAGGGTGCCGGGGTGTTTCCGCCCCTGCCGCTTTGACTGCGAAGCCGGGTGCGCCTCCCATCGCGCATCCCGGCTCGATCGTCATTCCCCTGCGCAGGCGAGGGTCCAGGACTTCATCGCGACAAGGCTCTGAAGTCTCTGGATTCCCGCTTTCGCGGGAATGACGATAGGAAAATGCTTGGCCGACCCATTCCGTAACTCGGAGCGTTGCATGCCCGCCCCCGTACGCACCACCTTCCTGTTCGACCTCGACGGCACGCTCGTCGACAGCGTTTACCAGCACGTGCTGGCGTGGAAGCACGCGCTCGACGCCGACGGCATTCCGCTGTCGGTGTGGCGCATCCACCGCAAGATCGGCATGAGCGGCGGCTTGTTCACCAACATCCTGCTGCGCGAGACCGGAATCGACATCACCCCGGAACGGGTCGAGCGCCTGCACCGCCTGCACGCCCAGGCCTATGCCGCGCAGGCGACCCAGATCCGGCCGCTGCCGGGTGCGGTCGAACTGCTGGCGTATCTGAGCGACAACGGCATTCCCTGGGCGATCGCCACCAGCGGCCGGATGGAGACCGCACGCCACAACCTGGTCGCGCTCGGCGTCGACCCGGAGCGTTCGGTGGTCATCACCCGCGACATGGTCAAGCACGCCAAGCCCGACCCGGACCTGTTCCTGGCCGCGGCCGACCAGGTCGGCGCCGACATCGAGCATTCGGTGGTGGTCGGCGACAGCATCTGGGACCTGCTCGCCGCGCGCCGCGCGCGTGCGCTCGGTGTGGGGCTGCTGTCGGGCGGCTACGGCCAGGAAGAGCTCGAGCGCGCCGGCGCGTTCCGGGTCTACGAAGATCCGGCCGACCTGCTCAAGCACATCGACGAAGTCGCCGCGCGTCCTTAAGCGCGCATCTTTGAGCCAACATCTTCGGGCGAGCGTCTTTGAGCGAGCATTCCAGCTATCGGGAGTTACGGGCATGAGTTCGATCCAGGATCTGCAACAGCGCGTCGGCGCAGTGCTGGCGTTGGCGCCGGTGGTGCCGGTGCTGGTGATCGATGAATTGAAGGACGCGGTGCCGCTGGCGCGCGCCCTGGTCGCCGGCGGATTGCCGGCGATCGAAGTCACCTTGCGCACGCCGGTGGCGCTGGACGCGGTGCGGGCGATCGCGGCCGAAGTCGAAGGCGCCGCGGTCGGCGTCGGCAGCGTGCGCCGTCCTTCGGACTTCGCCGACGCGCTCAAGGCCGGCGCCACCTTCGCCGTGTCGCCGGGCAGTTCGCCCGGGCTGCTCGCCGCCGCGCGCGACATCGACCTGGCGTGGCTGCCGGGCGCGGCCACCGCCTCGGAAGCGATGGCCTTGCTGGAGCAGGGCTATACCCAGCTCAAGTTCTTCCCGGCCGAATCGATCGGCGGCGCGACCGCGCTGAAAGGCATCGGCGGGCCGCTGCCGGAGCTGCGGTTCTGCGCCACCGGCGGCATCGGCGCGCACAACGCCGGCGAGTACCTGGCGTTGAACAACGTGCCCTGCGTGGGCGGCTCGTGGGTGGCGCCGGCGGCAGCGGTAAAGGCCGGCGATTGGGCCAGGATCGAAGCGCTGGCGCGCGAAGCGGCGGCGTTGAAGTGAGCCGTACCAAGCGCCGGCGTTGAAACGAGCATGCCTCCCTCGTGTCAGGTGGAGGCGTCGAAGCGGGCTTGTCTCCCTCTCCCGCTTGCGGGAGAGGGCTGGGGTGAGGGCGAGCGCGACTGCATAGTCGGTGCTGCTGCGAGATCGGGTTTCCCCTCACCCTAACCCTCTCCCGCAAGCGGGAGAGGGGACTGTTGCGTCGATCGGGGAGCTGCGTTCGATGCCTGATTACGGCGTCGAACAGCGCCGCGGCTCAGGCGCCCCCAGGCGGTCGCGGCGGCGCGGTCGAGCCGCGCACCACCAGGATCGGGCTGAAGCCTTCGTTGGCCGGCGCTTCCACCGGCTGGTCGGTCTCGCGCCGCAGCTCGGCGATCAGCCGGTACGCGGCATGCCGGGCGATCTCTTCGGTGGCCTGGCGCGCGGTGGTCAGGGTCGGCCAGGACTGCTTGGAGAACGGGCTGTCCTCGAAGCCGGCGATCGACAGGTCGTAGGGCACGTGCATCCCCGAGGACTTGGCCGCGGCCAGCACGCCGGCGGCGATCTCGTCGTTGCTGCCGAAGATCGCGGTGGGCCGGTCGGGCAGGGCGAACAGCCGGCGCGCGCCGCGGAAGCCGTCGTCGAAGGAATAGTCGCCCGGCAATACCAGGTTTTCGTCCTCGCCGATGCCGTAGTCGGCCAGCGCCTGCGCATAGCCCTTGTAGCGTTCCCAACTGGAGCGGTGCGACTTGCCGCCCCACAGGAAACCGATGCGCTGGTGGCCGAGCTGGATCAGATGCTCGGTGATGTCGTAGGCGGCGTCGCGGTCGTCGACCCAGACGCAGGGCGAGCCGTCCTTCGGGTCTTCGGCGGCGGAGACGATGCGCACCAGCTTGATTCCGTGCGCGACCAGTTCGCTGACCAGTTCCATGCGTTCGGACATCGGCGGCGCCAGCACCAGGCCGGCCAGGCGCGCGCCCTGGACCAGGTCGATCAGGTCGGCGGCCAGCAGCGGCGAGGACGAGTCGCAGGGATGGATCTGCAGGCCGTAGCCGGTTTCGCGGCAGGCGGCGAGCACGCCGTTCTGCACGCTGATGATGTAGTACGGGTTCGGGTTGTCGTAGACCACGCCCAAGGCGTACGGCTGGGCGCTGCGCAGGCTGCGCGCCGACGGGTCGGGCCGGTAGTCGAGTTCGGCGATGGCTTCGTGCACCCGCGCGCGGGTGCGCGCGCGGACGCCTGATTCGTCGTTGATCACCCGCGACACGGTCTTCAGCGAGACCTGGGCGAGTTCGGCGACGTCTTTGATGGTGGGTCGGCGCACGGGGCTCCTGCGGCGGCGCGGCCGGCGCGGGCGCGCCGTCGGAGGTCTAGCCTACTCGCCGGCTCAGGCCTTGGGTACCACGGCCAGGGTCAGGCGCGAGACGCAGGCCAGGCGGCCGGCCTCGTCCTCGATGCGGATCTCCCACACCTGGGTGCTGGCGCCGACGTGCAGCGGCCGCGCGGTGCCGGTGACCTGGCCCTGGCGCACGCCGCGCAGGTGATTGGCGTTGATCTCGATGCCGACGCAGACCTTGCCCTCGGGGCAGCACAGGTTGCCGGCGCTGCTGCCCAGGGTTTCGGCGAGCAGGACCGAGGCGCCGCCGTGCAGCAGGCCATAGGGCTGATGGGTGCGGGCGTCGACCGGCATGGTGCCGCGCACGTAGTCGGGGCCGATTTCGGTGAAGACGATGCCGAGCGGTTCCATCGCGGTGTTGCGCGAGAGCCGGTTGAGGTCGTCGACGGTGGTGGTGCCGCGGAACAGGGGACGCGCGGCGGAAGCGGAGGCGGGAGCGTTCATCGCTCCACGATAGCGGCGCGGACGGGGCCGGGCCAGCCGCGATGCGGCGGAAAGCGGGCAGGGGCAGCTACTGCGCGGGCGTTGCGCGGAACTTCAAGAAGCCCGGATTCGGCGCGCCGGGCAATGATTGCGGGGGCGCGCCGATCCGGGTCGGGGTGAGCGTGGATGGAGACTTGCTGCGATCGGCCGGTCCATGGTCGGCGACCGGCGATCAGGCGAAGCGGAAGCGCGGCTGGACCCAGTTGCTGGCGTAGCTGCGATTGCTGGCGTAGCCGCTGCTGTTGCCGTAGCCGACGCCGAAATCGCGCTGGCGGTGCAGGTGGCGGACCGGAGCGACGGTCTTGGCGGCAGCCGGGGCGGTGGTGGTGGTGGTGACGGTGCGGGTGGTGGTCAGAGCGTTCATGGCGGTTTCCTTTTCCTCGTGTTGTGGCGTCGTAGTGCTTCGGTGTGTTGGTAAAGTACAACACCTGGTCTAGTTCCCACCCGTGCCGTAAGTCATGGTCCTTTCGGCGAGATCCTGAACAGGGGTTCCGGACTGGGCGGCGGGTGCTGGGCACCTGCCAGGGTTCGTAGATAGAGATGTCTTCCGGAGCGGCTTGGTTGCATCGCCGCGCCTATGACTGAAGACCTAGCCAGGGCGGAAAATGTGACCGGGCCGGGGCCGGGTTCTTTTCGCCGGGCTTACGCCGCTGCCGATGCCGGCGCCGGGACGCCGTCTAGTTCAAGCGCGGCTGCCGCAGCGGCGCGACCGGCGGAAGAGCAAATCCCCCGCGCCAATGCGGCCGCTGCAGGACTTCGGGCGACGCAGGGCGCAGCCCCCTTTTCCAAAGGGGGCGATTTTCAAAGGGAGCGATTTCACTTTGTGCGGGTTCTGGCGGGCCGAATCCCTAGGCGTCTCGGCGTGCCGGCTTCCGCTCCCGCCACCCACGCTGTTCCCCCCCCTTTGAAAAAGGGTGAGAGCGTGCGCTTGCGAACCGCAGGTTCGCGCACGATCGAACGCCAGCAGGCTATGCCTGCTGGCCGGACGGGTAGGGGGGATTTGCCTTTGCTCTGCGCTATTTAAAGAACGCGCCGACCTGTGCGCGCCGAACGCGGATCCCCACGCCGACCCACAATCGATTCCCGATTCCCGATTCCCGATTCCCGATTCCCGACTCAAAGAATCGGCGCCAACCCCGCTCCGAAGGCGGTGAACATGCGCGTGGTCAGGCTCTTGACGCCCAGGTTGACCTCGGGGAAATCGCCGACCGGCTTGTAGCAGGCGCGGAAGCCCGGATCGTTGCGGTACAGCGGGTGAGGGCAGTTCGGGCCGGGCACGAACTCGTAGCTGGTCGCGTAGCGCACCGGCCACAGGTCGAAGATCGGCAGGTGTTCGGAGATCTTGGCCAGCGAGTACTCCAGCCCGGAGAACACCGGCGGTTTGTCGCGGCGCGCGATCACCCAGGAATTGGCCGGCGCGATGTCGCGGCGGATGCTGTCGGCCAGGGCGCGGGCGAAGGCCGGATCGTCGATCACCACCGCGCTCTCGGTGTTGTAGTGGTCGCCGCGCGGATCGAAGTTATGGGTGCCGATCACGCCGATGCGTTCGTCGATCACCATCGACTTGGCGTGCATGCCGATGCGCACGCCGGCGCGCTTGAGCGGCACCGGTTCGTTGCTGCGCCGGCGCGCGTAGCGGATCGCGGCGTACTCGCGCGCCAGCGGCTGGCGGTAGCGCTGGCCGTACAGCACGCTGCTGCGGTCGGGCAGGCTGCCGCGCGATCCGCTGCCCTGCAGGGCCACCCGGTTGGGCCGGCTGCGATCGCGCGGCCCGCTCTGGTCAGGCCCCTGCGATGCGGGCAGGCCGGGCAGGTCCAGGTCGGGCAGCTGCGCGCCGGTGGCGGCGATGTCGATCGGCGCGTCGGCCGGGAAGGGTTTGTACTCGTAGATGTCGAAGCCGAACTCGCGCAGGTAGCGGCGCTTGTACTTGTACGACAGCGCGTAGGCGATGAAGGCGTCGGTCGCGGCCAGGCTGTTGGTCGAGACGATCACCCGCGGCGCGTCGGGGCGTTCGTGCAGGGTGCGGAACAATTGCTGGGCCGATTTCGACAGCACCAGATAGGGCGTCTGCAGCATCACCTCGTCGCGCGAGTTGGCGATCAGGTTGCGCAGCGAGTCGGAGGCCAGCGCGGCGGCGGCGCTGTCCTCGCGGTGTTTGTCCGGGGTGTCGGAGATGTAGCGCACCGCGCCGACTTCCAGCGCCTGCGCGGCCAGCCGCTGGCGCACCTGCTCGGTGTCGGCCGCGTCCTCGCGCATCCGCGCGGCGCGCTGCGGGCGCTCGAACTCGGTCTTGGGCAGGGTCGGCACGCCCTGCTTGAGCAGGCGCCGGCCGACGTCGCCGAGCCGCTCGACCGGGACGCTGCGGCGGTCGTTCCAGAACAGCTCGAAGTCGTCGCCCATCAGGTCGGCGACCGGGCCGGCGACCAGCACGTCGCGGTCGCGGAAGTTGTACTCGTCGTCCCAGTCGTAATAGTCGTCCTGGTAATTGCGGCCGCCGGCGATGCCGGTCTGGCGGTCGGCCAGCAGCAGCTTGGTGTGCATGCGCTGGTTGAGCCGGCGCCAGCAGCAGGCCGCGGCCAGCACGTACTGCGGATAGCTGATCCGGGCGCGCTGCAGCACCGGGTTGTACAGCCGGACTTCGAAGTTGACGTGCGCGCCGGACAGCGCGGCCAGGGTGTCGACGTGGCGCAGCGCCGACAGCTGGTCCAGCAGCAGGCGCACGCGCACGCCGCGGCGCGCGGCGGCGAGCAGTTCGTCGAGCACCAGCTTGCCGGCGTCGTCCTCGTCGAAGATGTAGGTCTGCAGGTCCAGGCTGCGGGTGGCGCCGCGGATCAGGTCCAGCCGCGCCAGCATCGCATCGGGGCCGCGGTCCAGGATCAGGGCGTAGTGGCGCGGCTGCTCCGGGGTCGAAGCGGCGCGCGCGCGCAGACCCAGGTCGCGCAGCGGCGACACCTGGGCGCAGGCGTCGGCGGCCTGGCAGTCGACCTGCTGCGAGCGGGCCTGCGCGGCGATCTGGCTGGCGCGGTCGCGCTGCGCCGGACTCAGGGTCGCGCAGGCGCTCAGGCTCAGGGCCAGCAGGGCGGCGGTCAGGCCGCGCGGCACGGGATTCAACGGGACGGCTCCTTGCGTTCCGTGCCGTCGCCGGCCGGAGTCTTGCTGTCGCTGGGTTTCGGGTCGGCCATTCTGAGGCCTGCAGGCTTCAACCGTACTTGCATGGTGAAGCGGACCCGGTCGCCGAGCGCGAGCTGCCAGCCGTCCAGGCGGTAGTCGTAGCGGCTGACGCTGCCGTAGGCGTAGGCGTCGCAGTCCTCGCCCGGGCGGGCGCAGGCGCCGGGGGGCAGGACGAAGGTTTCCCAGCGGCTGACCCCGTGCAGGGTCAGCCGGCCGCGCAGCGGCCCGCCGGTGCGGACCAGGTCGGCGGCGTGCGGTTCGGACACGAACTCGATGGTCGGGTAGCGGGCGGCGTCGAAGAAACGCTCGCCGCGCGCCAGCCGGGTGTAGCGCTCGGATTCGCCGACGACCACGGCGGTGGTGGCCAGGCGGATGCGGACCTGGTGGCGGCCGTCGGCGAGGGTCGCGACCTCGCCTTCGTAGCGTGGGAACTCGCCGTTGACCTTCTGCCCCCAGCGGGTGCGCAGTTCGAAACCGAAACGGGTGTGCAGCGGGTCGAAGCCCTGGCTGTGCGCCACCGCGGACGGTTGCGCCAGGCCCGCGCCGGCGCACAGCGCCAGCGCGATGCCGCCCAGGGTCCGCCGGACCCGGCCTCGCCAGCGCATCGGCGCCGGCGCCGCCGGGTTCACGGCCACCAGAACTGGCTGAGCTGGGCGATGCCCGGTTCCAGGCCGGTGCCGGCCGGCACGGTGAGCACGGCGATGCCCGCCGGCGGCATGCCGCGATAGTCGCCGGACTGGCCGCTGTAGAGCAGCGCCGCCAGCCGTTCCAGGCCCGGGTTGTGGCCCACCAGCATCAGCCGCTCGGCTTCCAGGTGGGTGTCGGCCAGGCCGATCAGGGTGCCCGGCGTGGCCTCGTAGATCGACGGCTCGATGCGCTGTTCGACATAGCCGACCGCGCCGAGCACGGCTTCGAGGGTCTCGCGGGTGCGCCGCGACGGCGAGCACAGCACGCAGTCGGGCACCAGTTTGTTCTGCGCCAGCCAGCGCCCGGCGGCTTCGGCTTCGGCCAGCCCCTCGGCGGACAGCGGGCGGTCGAGGTCGGCCTGGCCTTGGGCGGCGGGCTCGGCGTGGGCGTGACGCAGCAGGATCAATTCGCGCATGAGAGCCAGTGTGGTGAGGAAAGGAATCGGACCGCGGCGGGGGCGCGAAGGTCGTCGAAGCATGCCTGTCGGCGCCGCCGAAGGGTAGCGGCGCGACGGCGGCAGGCGCGTGAACGCGCGCCGCGCAAGGCGGCGCCGGCGCGCGCGGGCGGAAGGCTTACTTGCGGATCCACTTCAGCAGCGGTTGCCAGTCGGCCTGATGGTCGCGGATCTGCTGCGAGTGGTAGTCGAACAGGCTCTTGCCCAGCGCGGTCATGACCACGTAGGCCTGGCTGTCGCGGATCTGCCCGACCACCGGATACGGCCACTCGCGCAGCAACTCGACCGCCTGCTGCGAGGCGTTGGTCCAGGGCTTGAGCTTGTTGCCGACCAGGCCGACCCGGAGCTGGCCGCGGCGCACCCGCGGGTGCTGGGCCAGGGTGTCGAGGAAGGGCACGGTGGCCTCGATGTCCAGGGTCGAGGGCTGCACCGGCACCAGCACCGCGTCGGCGATTTCGAGAAACCCGTCCAGGTCGTCGGCCATCGCCCCGGCCGGCGCGTCGATGACCGTGCGCTGGGCGTCTTCGGGCAGCTGCTTGCGCCAGGCCTTCTTGCGCGTGCCGTCCAGCGGCAGGACCGCGCTTTCCAGCACCGAGCGGCGCTGTGCCCAGCGGGTCGAGGAGCCCTGCGGATCGGCGTCGATCAAGGCCGTGCGCAACCCGTCCAAGGCCGCCTGCGCGGCGAGATGGGTCGCGATCGTGGTCTTGCCGACCCCGCCCTTGGAACTGGCCACCAGCACGGTCTTCATGCGAGCTCCCCTCCGGAAGGAACCCGCAGCGTACACCGGGGGCGGGGGCGGGTCATCACGGGGGCGGACTACGGTGTCGGGCCGTCGCCGGCAGGTGGGCGATCAGTCGGGATGGGAGGCATGCGGCCGGTCAGGATCAACGCGCGCCCCCTAGGGTGCTCGGGCAGCCAGCCCGGTGGAGCGTCGCCCCGCCCGCGCCGTTCCAATTCGGCGCGCAGCGCCGGAACCTCGCCGTGCTCGCGGATCGCCCAGGCCAGCGTCGGCGACGAGATCTCGGCCGCGTTGGTGCGCAGCCAATGCGATTGACGCAGGCGCTCGCGCCACAGGGCGGCATCCGGCCCGTCCGGCGTCAACAACACCATCCGCGTGGTACCCATCGCCTGCGCGAGCAGGCTGTCGCCGTCTGCGATCAGCCTCATGACCGCACGGCAGGGCGCAAGCCGGGTCGAACCCGGCGCCAGCACGACGCCGGGAGAGCAGTTTTCGAAGGTTCGGCCGAAAGTCTGGATCCCCACGGCGGTGGCGTAGGAGGCTACAAGCGCCGGGCCGAGTTGCGCCGCTGGTGTGGAGTCGGGAATTTCCAGCATGTGCCGTAGCGCTGTCTCGGCGTGGTGATCGAGCGGTGGCCATGGCACGGCCTGCAGGGCGCGCAGCGTCTCGCGGCTGGTCCCGGCCAGATGGTCGTCATAGCGGCTCGCCTGGGCGGCTCGGTTCAGGACTGCCGTATCCGTTTGCGAGCCGGCCGCCGCAGGTGCGGCCCGGTCCAGGGCCAGTAGCCAGACCGCGGCATTGTCAGGCTCGATCTGCTGCAGGCGATCGATCGCGGGGCCCGGTTCGCATCCGTCGACGCCCAGGCAATCGATCGCCTCGAGCCAGGCGACCAGGGCCCGGTGTTCGGACAGATCGCGTGCGCGCACCAGAGCGTCGCGACGCCGCGACGGATCGAACGGTGGGTCCGACTCGATCAATGGCAGCAGCAGGGCGATATCGAGGTGGTCGCGGGCCTGGCCGCGCGCGGCCAGTTTGTGCAGATGCGCTTTCAGAGCGGCCGAGATGTCGTCGGTCAGCCGGGCCATGGCCTTGGCTGCCGCAGGCGCGGTCGAAACCGTAGCGGCCTGACCTTCGCGTCGATGGCTGGCTCGGTCCGCGGACGCGGCGGCGGTGCGGTCCGCCTGGGCAGCGGCAGCGGCAGCGGCGGCGGTCGGCGCCGACGTGCCGGCTCGATCGGAGGGGGGCGCGCTGCAGGCGCACAGTAAGGCCAGCCAGGCCAGTGACTGCGCGAAGCGTGGGCGCAAGCCGGTCGCGCGACGGTGCGAATCCCTCATCCGTTGGCTCCGATACCCGCCCACAGCGGCAGGGTCAGCAGGGACAGCAGCAGGCCGTAGCCGACCATCGCCGCGGCCAGGCGCGGGGCCAGGTTGTGGGCGATGGCCAGGGCGCCGGCGGTGACCATCGACGGCATCGCCGATTCCAGCACCACGGTGCGGGCCCCTTCGCCGTGCAGGCCGAGCCAGGGCAGCAGCAGCCAGGCCAGGGCCGGCATCAGCGCCAGTTTCAGCGCCAGGCCGGCGGCCAGCGGCTTGAGTTCTTCGCGCGGCAGGGCCAGCTTCACCGACAGGCCGATCGTCAGCATCGCCAGCGGCAGCAGGGCGTCGGACAGGCGCTGCAGGCCGCCGGCGATCCAGGCCGGCGGCTCGGCCGGCATGACGCTGAAGCCGATCAGCAGCGCCCACAGCGGCGGGAAGCGCAGTACCCGGCGCAGCATGTCGCGCGGGCCGGGGCGGGCGTCGCCGCCGTAGCGGGCCAGCACCCACAGGCCGAAGGTCGACAGGATCAGGAAGGCGCCGAACTGGTCGTAGACCACCGCATAGGGCAGGGCGTGTTCGCCTATCAGGGCGCGGGTCAGCGGGTAGCCGAGGAAGCTGGTGTTGCCCAGGGCCACGGTCAGCAGCAGCACCGCGTGTTCGTCGCGGCGCAGTTTCAGCAGCCGCGCCAGCAGTCCGACCAGCAGCACGGTCGCGCCGAGCAGCAGCCAGGGCACCGCGGCGACGCCGAGCAGGGCCGGCTCCAGTTGCAGGCGCGGCGCGTAGCGCAGCACCGCGGCCGGCAGGCAGACGTAGAGCACGACCAGGTTCAGGGTCTGGGCGGCGTTGTCCGGCAGCGCACGCAGGCGCTGGAACGAATAGCCCAGCGCCAGCATGGCCAGGATCAGGGCGAAGGCGTCGAAGGCCATGGGTGGGTAAGTCGTCGATACGCGGAAGTGCCTCAGGCGATGGTCGCGGTTGCGGGGCGCGGGCTCAAGGCGGCTTTTGGGTTAGGGGCGGTAGGGGGGCGTTCGAGCGGAGGGGAGAGCAAAAAGCAAAAGCAAATCCCCCCTGGCCCCCCTTTTCCAAAGGGGGGAACCCCATCTTGTGTCGGCGCCTGCTGTCGCCGGCGTGGAGTCGGCTTGGAGCCGGCGTGGATGGTGCCGTTGCCCCCTTTACAAAAGGGGGCGGCGACCGCGCAGCGGGCGCGGGGGATTTGCTTTTGCTCTTGCTCCTGCTTCGGCAGTCCAGCCGCAGCGCCCGTATCATGGGTGTTCCACGGAAGACCTGCCCCGATGAGCGACCTGCAAGACCTGACCGCGCTGATCCGCTCCAATACCGCCCTGATCGTGATCGAGACCCGCGACGAAGCGCGCGTGGTCGAGCTGTTCCGCCAGGCGCTGATGAACGTCTGGCGCGCGCTGCATCGCTGGTCGATCACCGAGGGCCTGCGCCGGATCGATCTGGATCGCGAAGACCAGGCCGAGACCGCGCCGGACATCTCGACCACCTTGCAGGCGATCCGCGAGGCCGACCAGCGCGGCATCTATCTGCTGTTCGACGCCCATCCCTACCTGGGCTACGCCAGCACCCAGCGCCAGCTGCGCGAGATCGCCCAGCGCCGCGACTGCGAGCCGCACGTGCTGGTGCTGGTCGGGCATCAGGTCGAGCTGCCGCCGGACCTGGATTCGCTGGCGGTGCGCTTCGCGCCGCGCCTGCCCGACGCCAACGCCCTGCTCAAGCTGGTGCGCGAGGAAGCGGCCAACTACATGCGCGAGCACGGCGGCCGCCGGGTCGAGAGCGATGCCGAGGCGGTCGAGCAGATCGTGCGCAACCTGCGCGGCCTGGACCTGGTCGACGCGCGCCGCATCGCCCGCCATCTGATCTTCCGCGACGGCGCGATCGGTCCGGACGACCTGCCGGAACTGGCCAAGCTCAAGTTCGAGTTGCTCAACCGCTCCGGTCATCTGCATTACGAATACGACAGCGCGCGCATGAGCGAAGTCGCCGGTGCGCGCCGGCTCAAGCGTTGGGTCGAACAGCGCCGCAGCGTGTTCACCGGCGCGCAGCCGCCGCCGGGCCTGGATCCGCCCAAGGGGATGCTGCTGCTCGGCGTGCAGGGCTGCGGCAAGTCGATGCTGGCCAAGGCGGTCGCTTCCGGTTTCGGCGTGCCTCTGCTGCGCCTGGACTTCGGCACCCTGTACGACAAGTTCCACGGCGAGACCGAAAAGAACCTGCGCGCCGCGCTGGCCTCGGCCGAGCAGTTGGCGCCGGCGGTGCTGTGGATCGACGAAATCGAGAAGGGCCTGGCCTCCGGCGGCGAGGGCGACGGCGGCGTGTCGCGGCGCGTGCTCGGCTATCTGCTGACCTGGATGGCCGAGCGCAAATCCAGGCTGTTCCTGGTCGCGACCGCGAACCAGATCGAGGCGTTGCCGCCGGAACTGCTGCGCAAGGGCCGCTTCGATGAGATCTTCTTCGTCGACCTGCCGGTGGCAGAGGTGCGCGAGGAACTGTTCGCGACCCATCTGCGCAAGCGCGCGCTGGAGCCGCAGCAGTTCGATCTGCCCGCGCTGGCCGCGGCCAGCGAGGGCTTCTCGGGCGCCGAGATCGAACAGGCCATCGTCGCCGCGCTCTATGCCGCGCATGCGGCCGGTGCGCCGCTGTCGGACTTCGTCCTGCGCGGCGAGCTCAAGCAGACCCGGCCGCTGTCGGTGGTGATGGCCGAGCAGGTCGAGGCATTGCGCGAATGGGCGCGCGGGCGCACGGTGGCGGCGGACTGAGCCGGGTCGAGGTTGGGGAGGCGGCGATGCGCCTGCTGGTGACGGATTGGTGCAGGGACTGGCGCGGCGAACGGCCCCAGCAGCCGCTGTCGAACCGGCTCGAGCTGGACCACCCCAAGAGCGCGTTGGTCGTCTATCTGAACCTGGCCAACGGCAACTACGAAGAGGCCTGCATCGAATCGGATTCGCCGCAGGCGCTGGACACCTGGCGCGGGGCCCTGCAAGGCGCCGGCGGCGCCGAGCGGGTCGAGCCGGACGCGGCGATGCGCGCTTCGTGCATGTACCGGGCCGGTTACGAGGCCTACGACCAGGGCGGCAACTGGTTGTTCGTCAATCCCATGCAGCGGCCGGAGCTGTTCGAGGACGAATCCGAGTACCAGCGCTATCTGGCCGAATTCGCGCTGTGCGGCGTCATCCGCGGCGCTTGACGTACACCCAGGCGCGTTGGCCCGAGGCCAGCTCGGCCAGCACGCGTTCGTACTCGTCCACTTCGTATTCGTCGGCCTGCGCCAGTTCGGCGGCGCTGATCGCGAACACCGTGCCGTCGACGCGGTCGTGCGGGTCGCCGCTGGCTTCGACGATGGGGTGATAGGCCTCGCCGCTGGTGGCGACGACCTGCGGGTCTTCGATCCGCACCATGGTGCGGCGGAAGCCGGTCAAGGCGTCGGCCCGGCCCTGCAGCAGGCGGCCGAAGGTGGCCTGCTGCACCGCCGGCAGTTGCAGGGTGCCGTAGGAGAACAGGCGTTGGTCGTAGGCGTCGGTCATGATGGAGTTCGAGGTAAGGAAGCGGAGGCTCTTGTAGGAGCGGCGTGAGCCGCGACCACCGAAGCGGTGTGCGACAGCGTTCCGACCGAAACCCGTTCGACCGACACGCTGCGCAGATCCTGTTTGCCGGGCTGCGGCGGCAGCGCTTGCGTTCGTCGCTGCGGTGGTCGCGGCTCACGCCGCTCCTACAAGGAGCGACGTGCGCCGCCGAGAAGGCCGCCGATCAATAACCGGCCGCCTGACCGTCCTTGCGCGACTCGCTGGCGCCGATGTAGCCGCCGTGCGGGTTGACCATGATCGCCTGGTAGCCGCCGTACGGCCCGTGGGCGAAGCGCACGCTGTGCCCGCGGCGCATCAACTCGCGCACGGTTTCGTACGGGTAGCCGGTCTCCAGGTCGAGCTCGCCGCCGTCGCTCATCGCGGTGGCCTGCCCGGCCGGTTCGGTCGAGCCGTCGTGCTGGATCCGAGGCGCGTCGCCGGCTTCCTGCAGGTTCATGCCGAAATCGATCAGGTTGATCAGGATCTGCGCATGCCCCTGCGGTTGCATCGCTCCGCCCATCACCCCGAACGACAGCCAGGGCTTGCCGTCCTTGGTCACGAACGCGGGAATGATGGTGTGGAACGGGCGCTTGCCCGGCGCGAACGAGTTCGGGTGCCCTTCCTTGAGCACGAACTGCTCGCCGCGGTCCTGGAAGATGAAGCCCAGTCCCGGCGGCGCCATGCCGCTGCCCATGCCGCGGTAATTGGACTGGATCAGCGAGACCATCATGCCGTCGGCGTCGGCCACGGTCATATAGATGGTGTCGCCCTGGTCGAGCTGCGCCGGCGTCGCCGGCTGCGCCTCGCGCAGCGCCTTGTCCATCGAGATCAGCTTGCGCCGCTGCGCGGCGTAGTCCTTGGAGATCAGCTTGGCCACCGGCGAAGATTTTTCGAACGCCGGGTCGGCGTACCAGCGCGCGCGGTCGGCGAAGGCCAGCTTCTTGGCTTCGGCGAACAGGTGCACGTGCTCGACGCTGCCGAAGCCGTGCGACTTCAGGTCGTAGCCTTCCAGGATGTTGAGGATCTGCAGCGCGGCGATGCCCTGGCCGTTCGGCGGCAGTTCCCAGACATCGTAGCCGCGGTAATTGCTGCTGACCGGCTCGACCCACTCGCCGCGGTGCTCGGCCAGGTCCTCGTAGCGCAGGAAGCCGTCGTTGGCCTTGAAATAGGCGTCGATGGTGCGGGCGATGTCGCCCTTGTAGAACGCGTCGCGGCCGCCGCGCGCGATCTGTTCCAGAGTGTCGGCCAGGTTCGGGTTCTTCCACATCTCGCCGGTGCGCGGGGCGCGGCCGTCGAGGGTGAACTGTTCCTTGAAACCCGGCCACTTCGACAGCCGCGGCACCGAGGCGTTCCAGTAATAAGCGATCACCTCGTGCACCGGATGGCCTTCGCGCGCGTAACGGATCGCCGGCGCCAGGTTCTCGTTCATCGGCTTGCGGCCGAAGCGTTGGTGCAGGGCGAACCAGGCGTCGACCGTGCCGGGCACGGTGACCGGCAGCGGGCCGTGCGGCGGCACTTCCTTCAGCCCGCGCTTCTCGAACTCGGCCAGGCTCAGCGCCTTGGGCGAGCGGCCGGAGCCGTTGTAGCCGTAGAGCTTCTTGCTCTTGGGGTCCCACACGATCGCGAACAGGTCGCCGCCGATGCCGTTGCCGGTCGGTTCCATCAGCCCGAGCGCGGCGTTGGCGGCGATCGCCGCGTCGATCGCGCTGCCGCCGGCCTTCATCGTGTCCAGCGCGATCTGGGTGGCCAGCGGGTGCGAGGTCGCGGCGATCGCGTGCGGGGCGTAGACCTCGCTGCGGGTGGCGAAGGGCTGGCCGCCGATGCGGTCGGCCGCCGGCGCGGTGCCGGGCAGGGCGAGGGCGCAGGCCAGGGCGAGCGCGGCGCGCAGCGCCGGCCGGCGTCGCGCGGGGATCGTTCGGGACATGAAGGCTCTCTCCAGGGGACGAGCGACGATAGCGCAGCCGGACCCGGCTACGCCCGGGCCGAAGGAAAGGGACGCAGGGGGTTAAGCCGCCTGGCTCATGCCGGTCGGCCGGCCGATGCCGCGGCGCGGCTTAACCCCCTCCGTCCCCGGGGGGGCGACCTAGGGTCGACCCTAGCTGGGGAAGGCACCAGCTTTGTGCCGATCTTGTCATCCCATACGCTGCCGTCCAGATAACGGAACAGGGCCTTGCCATGAGCTTTCCGGAATTCTCCAACCCGCTGCTGCGTTTCGCGCAACTGCCCGGGCTGATCGACCAGCTGCTGCACCAGCAACAGCCGCAGCAGCCGGCGACGCCGGCCCCGGTGGTCGAGCAGGCGCCGGCCGCGCCGATCGAGCTGCCTTACAGCCCGCATGCGCCGGTGCCGAAGGCCGAGACCAAGCCGCTCAGCGAGCAGCTGTACGGCCAGCAGCCGCAGAAGGAAATCGACACCGCCCTGGCCGAGCTGTCCAGCGACGTCTACGACACGCAGGGCAAGGGCGCCGCCGGCTGGACCCGGCTGAGCCCGGAGCAGGTCAGCGCGCTCAAGACCCCGGACGGCAAGCCGGCCGGCATCGATCCGAACGATCTGGAAGTCGAAAGCTCCGGCTTCCGCGCCGCGATCTACACCAACGGCAACGGCCAGTACGTGGTCGCCTTCGCCGGCACCAACGGCTTCAATCCGATCGGCGACGGCGACATCGCCAACGACGTCGGCCAGGGCCTGGGCTTCAACACCAGCCAGTACAAGCAGGCGGTAGCGCTGGCCAAGGAAGCCGAAGCCGCGTTCGGCGACAATGTGGTCTACACCGGCCACTCGCTCGGCGGCGGCCTGGCCTCGACCGCCGCCCTGGCCACCGGCAACACCGCGGTGACCTTCAACGCCGCCGGCCTCAGCAACGACACCCTGCGCGACCTGGGCTTCAGCCCGCACGAGGCGCGCTCGCAGGCCGAGGACGGGCAGATCCGCCGCTACAACGTCGACGGCGATCCGCTGACCGGCGTGCAGCAGAGCGTCGAAGTGCTCAACGGCATGCCCGACGCGGTCGGCTACGAGCTCAACCTCAAGCATCCGGAAGGCTGGCCCAACGTGCTCAGCGCGCACGGCAGCGCGACCGTGATCGAGGCGATGAAGACCCAGACGCCGACCCCGACCGAGAGCACCGAGGGCGACGAACTCGGCGCCCTCGACGCGATGGCCGAGACCGTGTCCGAAACCGGCATCGACCTGCTCGGCGACGGCATCCAGGAAGTGGTCGACCTCGGCGTCGACGCCTTCAACGTCGGCTACGACTTCGGCGGCGACCTCGACGGCGTGATCAACAACGAATACGCCAACGGCCGCTATGTCGACGGCACGCTGAAGCTGGCCGGCGACGTGACCGAAGGCCTGCTCAACCTGACCGGCGACGTCGCCGAAGGCGCGTTCGACCTGACCGGCGACGTGCTGCAGGGCGCCGGCGAATTGAGCGGCGGCCTGGTCCGCGACCTCGGCGAATACGTCGGCCTGGAAGGCGCCGGCGACACCGTCGGCGGCTGGCTCGAGGACGGCGGCCAGTGGCTCGGCGCGCGCGCCGAGGACCTGGGCGACATCAGCGAGGCGGTGATCGACGGCGTCGGCACCGTGGCCGAGGCGACCTTCGACGTGGTCGGCGACGTGGCCGAGGGCACGGTCAACGTGGTCAAGGACGTCGGCAGCTTCCTCAATCCCTTCGATTGAGCGCGGTCGCGATGAGCTGACGCGGCGGTCCGCCGGGCGCGCCGTCGCGACCGAAGCGGCGCGGGAGGGAGCGCTGCGCTAGCAGCGGGAGCGTTGTTTGCCTGGGGGCAAGAGCGAGAGCAAATCCCCCCTGCCCCCTAAGGGGGGAAGCAGCAAAGGCGATGCGACATCGGGACGTCGCGATGCCATCCGCAACAATTGCATTCTGTTGCCGTTCCCCCCTTTGAAAAAGGGTGAGAGCGTGCGCTTGCGAACCGCAGGTTCGCGCATGATCGAACGCCAGCAGGCTATGCCTGCTGGCCGGACGGGCAGGGGGGATTTGCTTCGGCCTTTGCCCTTGCGCTCCAAACGGCCCCTTTCTTCATGGCCGGCGCAGGCAGGCAGGCGCGAGCCGAGCGACCACGCGCGCCGCGACTGACTTCGCAGCGGCCGGCGCCGGCCTGCGTTAGCATCGGCCGATGCAGCGAACCCAGGTACCTGCCATGCCCGCGCACTCCTCGCTCCTGCGGCGCCTGTCCTCGCGCGTGATGGCCGCCGCCGTCTTGCTTATGCTGTCGGTCTGCACGGCGTGTGCCGGCCCTGGGAGCGGATCGATGCAAGCCAGCGAAGTTTTCCCCGACCTGCGCAACGCCGAACTGGCCGAGGCGGCCGCCGAAGGCAACGGCGCGCGCGTGCGCGAGCTGGTCGCCGCCGGCGCCGACCCCAATGCGCGCGGCGCCAAGGGCGTGACCCCGTTGCAGTGGGCGTTGTACCACCGCAGCACCGACGGCCTGAAGGCGCTGCTCAGCGCCGGCGCCGATCCCGCGGTCGGCAGCGACGACGGCATGACCGTGGTCCACCTGGCGGCGATGGCCAACGATCCGCGCCTGCTGCGCGCGCTGCTCGACCAGGGCGTGGACCCGAACCTGCCCAACACCGTGACCCGCGCCAGCCCGCTGGCGTCGGCGTTGATGGGCGAGCGCGAGGAGAACTTCGAAGCCTTGTTGGCCGCCGGGGCCAAGCCCGATCTGGCCGACCGTACCGGCAACACCCCGCTGCACGAGGCGGCCAAGGTCAACGAATTCGGCCATGCCCTGACCCTGCTCAAGGCCGGCGCCAGCCCGAACGCACGCAACGTGCAGGGCGCGAGCTTCCAGCGCTTCATGTTCATGACCCCGAGCAAGCTGCTCAACGCCCAAACCCGCGACCAACGCGAAGCGGTGGTGGAATGGCTGCGCGAGCACCAGATTCCGATCGAGGACGCGCAGGCCAAGTGAGCCTGGGCCGGGTTTACGCGGCCGATCGGGCGTCGTCGTAGCGGGGGGGCGTCGCTTGCGGGCGCCAAGAGCAAATCCCCCCTACCCGTCCGGCCAGCAGGCATAGCCTGCTGGCGTTCGATCGTGCGCGAACCTGCGGTTCGCAAGCGCACGCTCTCACCCTTTTTCAAAGGGGGGAACAGCAAGAGCAACGACAGCAGCAACAAAGGCAGCAACAACAACAGCAACAGCAAGAGCAACAGCAACAGCAACAGCAACAGCAACGACGTCTGCACTGGTGGCTGCGAGGGTTCGGCACTGCGCCATGCTGCGACACGCACGGCTGGCCTGCCTGCGTCACAACCGGCCAAGTCGCTTTCGCCGCCCCCTTTTTCGAAAATTTGCTGTTCCCCCCTTTGAAAAAGGGGGGTAGGGGGGATTTGCTTTACCCGATTCCCGATTCCCGATTCCCGATTCCCGATTCCCGAACTCCTCAAACCGCCCGCCGCAAGCGCTCCAGCGCCGTCTCCAGATCGCTCAGCAGCGGCAGCACCAGGGCCCAGTCCTGCGCCCGCGCCGCCTGTTCCAGGGCTAACGCGGTGCGTTCGAGTTCGTGCGCGCCGATCAGGGCCGCGGCGCCCTTGATCCGGTGCGCCTGGCGCTGGATCGCGCCGATGTCGCCGTCGCGGTGGGCCGCCTGCAGCGCGTCGCGGTCCTGCGCCGCGGTGGCGAGGAAGTCGTCGAGCACCTCGCGGCCGTCGCCCTCGTCCTCGGCGAGCAAGCCGCGCAATACCTCTCGGTCGAGCACGTGCGAGGCGTCGGCTGCGGGTTCGTCCAGCGCGCTTTCCTCCGCCACGTCCTGATCCGGCCCGGTCTCGTCCGCTGCCGCCTCGTCCGCCGCCGCAGTGTGCGGCAGCCAATGGCGCAGACAGGCGGCCAGCCGCGCGACCGCGACCGGCTTGACCAAGTAGTCGTCCATGCCCGCACTCAGGCAGGCCTCGGCCTCGCCCTTCAGCGCCGACGCGGTCAGCGCCACGATCGGCGTGCGCGGCCGGCGCTCGCGCGCTTCCTCGCTGCGCACCGCCTGCGCCAGCGCGTAGCCGTCCATGCCCGGCATGTGCACGTCCGACAACAGCAGCGCATAGCGGCCGCTGCGCCAACGCGGCAGGGCCTCCTCGCCGCTGCCGGCCGATTCGCTGGCGTAGCCGGCCAGGGCCAGCTGGCGGGCGATCACCAAGCGGTTGGTCGGGTGATCGTCGATCAGCAGGATCAAACTGCCCTGGCGTTGCGCCTGCTCGACGTCGGGCGCCGCGCGCGCCGGCATCGCGCCCTCCACGCCGATCGGTGCCGGCGCCGGCGGCAGTTCGGCCTCGCTGGCGCGCGCCAGCGGCACCCGCAAGCGCAGGGTGGTGCCGCGCCCGGGCTCGCTGTCCAGTTCGATCTCGCCCTCCATCAGCGCCGCCAGCCGGCGGCAGATCGCCAGGCCGAGGCCGGTGCCGCCGTAGCGGCGGGTGGTTTCGTTGTCGGCCTGGCTGAAAGGTTCGAACAGATGCCGTTGCTGTTCGGCGTCGATGCCGATGCCGGTGTCGGCGACGCAGAAGCACAGCGCGTCGCGCGGCCGGCCGGCGGCGTCGGACGCGGCCTCGCCTTCGTAGCTCAGCCGCGCCTCGACCGTGCCGCGCTCGGTGAACTTGACCGCGTTGGAGAGGAAATTGCCGAGGATCTGCCGCAGCCGCAGCGCATCGGCGCGATGCGCCGGCGGCACCCGCGGGTCGACCTCGCAGTGCAGTTCGATGCCGCGGCTGGCGGCGGCGCCCAGGAACCCGGCGACGGTGGTGCGCAGCAAGGCCGGCAGCGCCACCGGCTCCGGCGCCAGCTCCAGCCGGCCGGCCTCGATCTTGGAGAAGTCGAGGATGTCGCCGATGATCTGCAGCAGCGAGTGCGAGGATTGCTGGATCACCTCCAGCGCATGCCGCTGCTCCGGATCCAGGCGCGAATGCGCCAGCACTTCGATCATGCCGGTGACGCCGATCATCGGCGTGCGGATCTCGTGGCTCATCGCCGCCAGGAACGAGGACTTGGCCCGGCTCGCGTCCTGCGCCCGCGCCTCGCTGACCCGCAGCTCGCGCTCCAGCCGCTTCAGCGCGCTGAGGTCGGCGGCGATCAGCAGCAGGCCGGGGCGGTCGTCCTCGTCGGCGGTGGCCGAGACCGCGACCAGCGCCGGCACCCAGGTGCCGTTGCGGTGGCGCAGGCGGATCTCGCGCGGCGCGGCGCGCGATTGCGCGAGCTCGCGCAGCGCGGTCCAGTCGGCCGCCACCGGCCGGCCCAGGCGCGCGCCCAGTTCGGTCGCCAGCGCGCGCAGCGCGCGGCCTTCGAACACCGAATGCAGGTAATCGCGGCCGATCGCCTGTTCGGCGCGGATGCCGAGCAGGCGTTCGGCGAACGGATTGATCAGACTGAAGCGGCCCTGCTCGTCGACCGCCAGGATCGCGGTCTGCGCCGCTTCCAGCAGCGAGCGCTGGAAGCGCTCGCGCCGCTCCAGCTCGGCGCGGGTGCGCTCGTTGCGGATCAGCTGGCCGGTCAGCTCGGTCTCGAAGCCGAGCACGTCGCGGCGCATGTCGATGAAGGCCTGCATGACCGCGCCGAGTTCGCCCGGCGGCAGCTCGCCGGGTTCGGCGGTGTAATCGTGCTCGCGCATCCGCCGCGCCAGCCAGGTCAGCCGGACCACGCCGCGCGAGGCGTTGCGCAGCACCCGCTGGCCGACCAACGCCGCCAGCAGCAGCGCCGCCAGCGACACGCCGATGCGCAGCAGGCTGACCCGCTCGCTGCGGACGATGTCGGCGCGGACCACCGCGTCGGCCTGGATCAGCTCCAGGTCGGAGATGGCCTGCAGGCGCTGGGTCAGCGGGTCGATCGACGGATACAGGCGGGTGTCGGCGAAGCGGCCCAGCGCCGGCAGGTCGCGTCGGCGCAGGATCGCCTGCAGTTCGGCCGCGGCGGCGTCGGCGCGGTGCCGGGCCTGTTCGGCGGCGCGCAGTTGGTCGTGCTCGATCGCGGTATGCGGCAGGTGCTGCAATCGCCGCCAGCCGCGGTCGATGCGCTGGCGCGCGTCGTCGACGCGGCGCAGGCCTTCGTTCCAATCGACCAGGCCGTTGCGTACCCGGAAGGTGGTGTCGACCACGTCCAGGCCGTAGGCATCGGAGACGGTCTTAAGCAGGCGCAGGCCGATCAGGCCGTCGTCCTTCAGCGCGTGCAGGGTTTTGCGCGCCCGGTACTGTTCGAACTCGTCGATCGCCAGCACGCTGGCGCCGGTCAGCAGGAACAGGCCGAACAGGCCCCACAGCTGGTGGCGCACGCTGATCCGGTCGAGCCAGGCCAGCATCGCCGCCTCAATGCTCGGGCCGGCGCCAGCGGCCGAGCAGGGCCGGCAGTTCCGCGCCGGGCACGGCGTCGCCGATCAGCCGGCCCTGGGCGATGGCGCAGCCCAGGTCGGCCAGCATCTGCCAGTCCTCGACCGTCTCCACGCCCTCGGCGACCGCGTCCAGGCCGAGCTTGCGCGCCAGGTCCAGGCTGGCCTCGACCACCGCCCGCTTGCGCGGCTGGTGGGCGGCGCCGGCGACGAACTCCTGGTCGATCTTGAGTTCGGTGAACGGCACCTGCGACAGCTGCGACAGCGACGACCAGCCGGTGCCGAAATCGTCGATCGACAGGCCGAACCCTTTCAGCCGCAGCCGCGCCAGCACGCCCAGGCCGCGCGCGACGTCGGCGATCAGCGAGCTTTCGGTGAGCTCCAGCACCACTTCGCCGGGCTCGACCCCGGCCTCGCGGACGATGCGCTGGTAGCGATCGGCGGCGCCGGCGTCGTCGAGCGCGGTCGCCGGCACGTTGACCGACAGCTTCAGGCGCAGGCCCTGGCGCTCCCATTGCCGCTTCCAGGCGCAGGCGGCGGAGAGAATGCGCTCGGTCAGGCCGTCGAGCAGTTGCAGCTCTTCCAGCACCGGCATGAAGTGCTGCGGCATCACCACCCGGCCGTCGCTGCGGCGCCAGCGCGCCAGCGCCTCGACGCCGATCGCCCGGCCGTTGCCGAGTTCGACCTGGGGCTGGAACCAGGGCTGGATGTCGTTGTTTTCGAGCGCGGCGCGGGCGCTGTCGGGGCTGATCTCGCCCGGGTCCTCGTCGGCGGCGGCATCGACGGCGTGGTCCAGCCCGGCCAGGGCCTGGGCCAGCTTGGCCCGGGTCAGCGGCTTGGGCACCGCTTCCAGCACGTGCAGGCCGCAGGCGCGGGCCATGGTCTGGACGGTGTGCAGCAGGGCGGCGTCGAGCGCGCTGGCGACCAGGATCGAGCGCGCCAGGTGTTCCTGGGCGAGGTGGTCGATGAACTCGATCCCGTCCATGCCGGGCATGTCCAGGTCGACCACCACCACGTCCGGCGCCTGCGGCAGCGCGCGCAGCAGGCGCAGCGCGGCGTGGCCGTCGCCGGCTTCGTGCAGGCGGGCGATGCCGAGTTCGGCCAGCAGGCGCAGGGCCATGCGGCGCTGGAAGCCGTGGTCTTCGACTACCAGGACGCTCAAGGCCGACAGCGGCATGCGATCCCTCGGCTGCGTTTACGGCGGCAGACCGAGTCCCGGGAGCGGGCATCCGGCCGCGAACGGCAGACTGTAGCCGTGTCTGCGGGATCGGCGGAGCGCGCGGCGACGAACGGTCGCCGCCCAGATTACGCGCCGCCCGGCGGCGGCGCGTGAAGTCCTGCCGGCGCCGGGCGCGACGGCCCGGCGCGGCGGCTCAGGGCCAGCGCGGCGGGTCGGCCGCCCAGGCCTGCTGCACTTCGGCCAGGGTCGCGCGTTCGGCCTCGCGCCACTGCGGCAGCAGCTCGGCATAGCGCGCGGTGCCGCGCCACAGGTCCGGCTCGGTGCGCACCGCGGCGGCGTACCACTGCAGCGCCTCGTCCTTGCGCCCCAGCTGCCACAGCGCCACGGCGAAGGTCGGCGGCATCCAGGCGGCGCTGACGCTGCGCGCGTTGTGCAGCGCCGTCCACTGCTTGAACGCGTCTTCGTAGGCGCCGGCGCGGTACAGGTCCCAGCCGTAGTTCCAGTTGATCGCGCGCCACAGGCTGCTGCCGCTGTCGGCGTCGCGGAACGCGCGCGCATACAGCTGGCGGCCGACTTCGGCGCGGCCGGCGGCCATCGCCAGGTGGCCCAGCTGGGCCGCCTCGGCCGGGGCGTTGGCCTTGCGTTCGAGGGTCTTGGCCAGGCGTTCCATCGCCGCTTCGCCGGTTTCGCGGATCGCGAGCACCGGCTTGGTGGTCTGTCCGTCCACGTCGAAATAGAACTCGACCGGCTTGGACAGGGTCTGGGCGCCGGCAGCGCCGGACACGAGGGCCGCGGCAAGCGCCGCCGCCAACAACGAGTTGCGGATGAGCATGTAGATCGAATCCCCCTGGCTACCCGCACATGCTAACCGCTGCACAGCACAATCCATGAACGGGCGCACATAATTCTTTGACATAACCTGGCAGCCGGCCTGTTTGCGGCCGGCGTTTTCGCGTATTTGCGCGGCACCGCTCATGCGGCCCGCCTGTTCATCCAATCAGCGCCGCCGTCGCCGGCGGCGCAGGTCGCTCGCGCTCAACCGCCCGGACGCAACACCACCCGGTCCAGCGCCCACAACGGGTCGTGGCCGCCGCTGGCGAAGACCAGGCACAGGTTATGCCGGCCGCGGGTCTTCGGCAGCGCCGCCTTCAGCACGCTGAGCCCGGCCGAGCCGCGCGCCGGCGCCAGCGGCAGGCGCGCCACCGGCTCGCTCTTGCAGTCGTCCAGCCGCACCTCCAGCGCGCCGCCGAGTTCGGCCTTGCGCACCACGATGTTCTTGGTGTCGTGCCAGAGCTGGAAGTTGTACGGCAGCTGGCCGACCCGGACCTCGATTTCGCCGATCCCGTCCAGCGCGGCGTTGGGGTAGATCCAGCACGGGTCGATCAGGTTCACGGTCAACGCCGCGCGCTCGCCGTCGCCGCGGCCGTCGCGCGCGGCGTCGTCTTCCACCCGCAGGTTGTAGCCCTCGCGGCACGGGGTCAGCGCGGCGCTGCCGAGGGCGCCGAACTCGGCGGCGTCGGCGATCGGGTAGCGGCGCGGCGCCGACACCGGTTGGGTGTCGAAGAAGGTCGTGGCGACCAGGTCCAGCGGCGCCTTGGCCGGCAGCGGCGCGGTGTAGACCGGCGAGTTCGCGTCCGGCTCGCGGCCGTCGGTGCGGTAGCGGATCTGGCCGAAGCCGGTCTGGTTGGACAGGCGGATCTGCGCCGGCGCGCCGGGCTCGGCGGCGAGTTCGAACTCGACCGCGTAGGCGGCGTCGCTGGCGCCGACCCGCTGCGCCCGGTAGCGCGCCAGCTGCGGCACCAGGCGGCGCTGGAAATCGTTCCAGTCGCGCCCGGCCTGTGGCGACCACACCACCTCCGCCAGCGCGTCCAGGCGCGGATACAGCGCCAGCTCGACCCGGTCGAAGCCGCGCTTGTGCTCGCTCCACAGGTTGGCCTGGGCGCCGATCACGCGCCGGGCCTGCTCGCCGCGCAGTTCCTCCGGGATCACCTCGAAGCCATAGAAGTCCTGCAGGGTGCTGACCGGATAGCGGCCGCTGGGCTCGTCGTCGCGATCGCTCTGGACGTAGTCCAGGTACAGCTTGCGGTCCGGCGACAGGATCACGTCGTGGCCTTCGCGCGCGGCCTCGACCGCGCCCACGGTGCCGCGCCAGGACATCACCGTCGCGCTGGCCGGCAACTTGCCGCCTTCCAGGATCTCGTCCCAGCCGACCAGCACCCGCTGGTGCGAGTCCAGGTGCTGGCCGATCCGGCCGACGAACCAGCTCTGCAGCGCCATCTCGTCCTTCAGGCCCAGCGCCTTGATCTTGGCCTGCACCGCCGGCGAAGCGATCCACTGGTCCTTGGCCGCTTCGTCGCCGCCGATATGGATGTACTTCGACGGGAACAGGCCGACGACTTCGTCGAGCACGTTGCGCAGGAACTCGAAGGTCGAATCGTCGACGCCGTACAGGTAGGTGTGCACGCCCCAGTCCGGCGACACCGGCGGCGCCTGCTTGACCACGTCGCGCACGCCCAGCTCCGGATACGAGGCGATCGCCGCCTGGGCGTGGCCCGGCATCTCGATCTCCGGCACCACGGTGATGTGGCGCGCGGCGGCGTAGGCGACCACCTCGCGGATCTGTTGCTGGGTGTAGAAACCGCAGTAGGGGCGCGGCTTGCCGTCCTCGCCGCGGCCGGCGGCGCCGGCCGGGATGCGGCAGCCGCCGACCTCGGTCAGGCGCGGGTAGCGCTGGATCTGGATCCGCCAGCCCTGATCGTCGGTGAGATGCCAGTGGAAGGTGTTGAGCTTGTGCAGCGCCATCTGGTCGATCACCGACTTGACCTCGTCGACGCTGCGGAAATGGCGCGCGACGTCGAGCATCAGCCCGCGCCAGGCGAAGCGCGGCGCGTCCTCGATGCGCTGCGCGGCGATCGCGGTCGGGCCCTGGCCGCCGGCGGCGGTGGCCAGTTGCCACAGGCTGACCGCGCCGTAGAACAGGCCGGCGGCGGCGCGCGCGCGCACCTGCACGCCGTCGGCGCGCACCTCCAGCGCATAGGCTTCGTCGCCGGCCGGCGCGGCCGGGTCGATGGCGAACGAGATCGTTCCGGCGGCGGGCGATGCGGCGGTATCGATCGCTGGAGCGAAGCCGCGCGCTCGCTGCACGCGCGCGGCGAAGTCTTCGGCCACCTGGCGCGCCGCCGGGTCGCCGGCGGCGACGCTGAGCCGGGTCTGCGGACCGAATACGAAGCGGCCCTGGCCCGGCACCATCTGCGCCGGCCGCGGGATCAGCGCGCTGGGATGGGCGGCGGTGGCGACCGCGGCATCGGTCGTCGCGGCGGCGGGCCGGGCGGCGGCGGGCGCGTCGGGATGGGCGCCGTTGCAGGCGGCCAGCGCCAGGCTCAGCGCGGTAGCAGCGGTGCAGGTCCAGGCGGTGCGTGTCTTCATCGTCTCAGAGTCCTTGCGGCGCCCTCGCGCGGCGGCGGCGCGAACGGGCGATCAGTGGCGTGGGGCGTGGTCGGTCGGGTGGCGAGCGCGGCGACCCCGGCCGGGCCGACGCGGATGAAGCCCGCCGCGCGGGAAAAACACCGCGCGCGGCGCCAGGCCGCGCGATCGGCGGATAACGCAAGACGCCGGCACGGGGCCGGCGTCTTGGGTCGAACGCTGCGGACGATGCGGCGGCGCGAAGCCGCCGCATCGGCGCTTACGGCTCGGAGGAGCCGGGCGGTGCTCAGAAGTTGAACCGGAACGTGGCCATGTAGCGGCGGCCGCTGTGGTACTTGCCGACCAGCTTGTCCTTGCTGCCGGAGTACTGCACGTACTCCTCGTCGAGGATGTTCATCGCGTCGAACGACACGCCCATGTTGTCGTTGAACTTCCAACCCACGCTGGCGCCGAGCTCGGAGTAGTCGTCCACGCTCGCCGGCGCCGCGCCGGCCACGTAGCCGCCGGCCAGGTAATGGCTGCGCCAGTTGTAGGACAGGCGCACGCTCAGCGGACCCTGCTCGTAGTAGGGGCTGATCGCGACGCTGTCGCGCGACTGGTAGGGCAGCGGGTCGCCGGTGTTGTTCTCGCCGTCGGCGTAGGTGTAGTTCGCGGTCAGGCCGAAGCCGGTGTCGGCGAACGGCTGCTGGTAGCTTACGTTGAAGCCCTTGACCTTGCCCTTGCCGGCATTGCGCGGACGCTGGATGTCGTAGTCGCAATAGCCGTCGCTGGTGCAGCCGTGGAAACCGACCAGGGTGGCGTCGAACAGCGCCCGGTTGGTGTCGCGGATCGAGTTGTACTGGCGTTCCACCCGCGCGGCGCTGTCGATGTAGTTGTCGATGTCCTTGTAGAACACCGACGCCGCCAGCACCGCCTGTTCGGCGAAGTACCACTCCACCGACAGGTTGTAGTTGGTCGACTCGTACGGCGACAGCTCGGCGTTGCCGCCGCTGCCGTTGTAGGTGGTGTCGTTGAGGAAGGTGTTGTTGACCATCTGGTTGTACGGCGCCCAGGCGATCACCTTGGCCGCGCCGAAGCGGAACAGCAGGTCGTTGCCGGTGTCGTAGACCACGTTCACCGACGGCAGCAGGAAGTCTTCCTTCTTCGACTTGGTCTGCCACTTGCTGGCCAGGTTGGTCAGCGACGGCGCGCCGCCGTAGACGAAGCCGCTGGCGTCGGTCTTGGATTCGACGTAACGCAGGCCGAAGTTGCCGCGCCAGGCGCCGGTGGCGAAATCGGCCTGGACATAGGCCGCGGTGTTGGTCTGCTCCAGCGCCCAGGTGTTGTTGAGGTAGCCGGCGGCGTCGGGAGCGGCGAAGTTCAGCGGGCTGCCCTTGACCCAGTCGAGCACGTTGCCGCGGCCGACCTGGATGTGGCGGCCGTGGTCGTTGCTGAAGCCGCGGATGTCGGTCAGGCCGGAGGTGCCGACGTCGGCCAGGGTGCCGCGGTTGACCGGGCCGTAGATGTTGAGTTCGAACGATTCCTCGTGCTTGGCCCGGCGCACGCCGAACTGCAGGTTGTTGATCGCGCTGTCGAACTCGACGTTGAAATCGATCTGGCCGTAGGTGTCTTCGCTTTCGGTCGAGAACACGCCGTTGTTGCCGAGCCAGCCGGTGGCCAGGCCGCCGGCCGGACCCCAGTTGGCCGGATTGCGCGCCGCCGCCGGGTCGTCGAAGGTGATGCCGCGGTTCATGTCCCAGCTGAAGCCGCCGTTGAACACCGGCTCGATGAAGTACTGGGCCAGGCGTTCGTTCTCGGACTTGCTGCGGCCGATCTGGCCCTTGAAGCCCCAGTTCTCGGCCTTGTACGCGGTGCGCAGGTCGATGCCCTTGGTTTCGACTTCCGATTCGCGCACGTTGTTGTCGTACAGCACGGTGCCGCCGGTGGCGTCGGTGTTGCGCACCGAGTGGCCGCTGGTGACGATGCCGTTGCGCGCGTCGCCGAGGCGGTCGACCGCGGCGCGGGTGTTGTCGTTCCAGGTCAGGAAGGAATACAGCGACTGGTTGTAGTTGTCGAAGTTTTCCTTGATGTACAGGCCCTGCAGGTTGATGTCCCACTCGTCGCTGGGCTTGAACTGCAGGTTGACCACGGCGCTGTCGCGCTTGCGGTGCTGCTGGAACCAGGCGGCGTTGATCGAGTTGGGCACTTCGGCGTTGGGATCCAGGCCGGCGCGCTGGGCGTTGGCGAAGTCGGAGACCTTGGCGTAGCCGAACACCTCCATGCCCTGGCGGTCGACCTGCTCCTCGTAGTGCTGGGCCGAGACCGCGACGCCGAAGGTTTCCTCCGGGTTCTTCCAGCTGTACAGCACCGAGCCGCTCGGACGGCCCTTGCTGCCTTGGTCGCTGTAGTTCCAGCTGACCGAGCCGGCGATCGAGTTGGGGTCCAGGTCCAGCGGCTGGCGCGTATGCATCAGCACGGTGCCGCCGAGGCTGCCTTCGGTCAGGCGCGCTTCGGAGGACTTGATCACTTCCAGCCGGCCGAGGATTTCCGGCGCCAGCAGGGTGTAGTCGAAGCCGCGGTTGGGCTGCTCGCCGTACAGCCAGATCGCCTGCGCGACCGGGTGGTTGTCGAGGAAGCTCAGGTTGAGGCTGGGGTCGGTGCCGTCGATGCTGACCCGTTCGCCCTGGCCGAAGCGGCGGTCGAGCGACACGCCCGGGATCTGCGACATCGCCTCGGCGACGTTGGTGCTGGCGAACTTGCCGATGTCTTCGGCGGTGATCGCCTCCGACACGGTCACGTTGGCCCGCTTGGTGTCGAGCGACTTCTCCAGGCTGGCACGGATGCCGGTGACGACGACGGCGTCGAGCTCGGTGGCGTCGGCGCCGGCGGCCGGAGCCGTGGCGTCCTGGGCCATCGCCAGGCCCGGGCCGAAGGCCAGGGCCGCGACGATACTGGCCGACAAGATGGTCTTGCGCGCTTTCATTACTGTTCCTCCCTCGGGCGGTGATGGCTCGGCGATCGACCGTGCAGCCGGTTCGTCGCGAAGTCCGGTTGTGTTCTTTGATTTGCTGCCGTGCCGGTCGCGGCGCCGCCGCTTCCGCTTGCTGCGTGTTGCCGCCTTCGATGCGAGGCCGCGATGACGCGCGCACGCGCCGTGGGCGCGTGCGCCTGAGGCCTTGCGCCTACTGCGTTTGCTGTTGCCGTCCCGACGCTGCGGGCGCGTTCGCGCCGCCGTCGGAACCGTTGTCGCCGGATTCGTACTGACCGTGTTCCAGGTACCAGCTCGCCGCGCCGATCACGCCGAGCCGTTCGTTCTCGATCAAGCGCACCGGCACGCGTTCCATCACCGGCCGCATCGCGCCCTTGTCGAGCATGCGGGCGTGGAATTGGCTGTCGGGCAGGAAGTCCTTGAGCTGCGGCAGGATGCCGCCGGCGATGAACACCGACTTGGCGCCGGCGATCGTCGCCAGGTCGCCGATCACGCTGCCGAGCAGGGCGCAGAAGGTCAGCACCGCTTCGCGCGCCAGCGCTTCGCCGCGCCGCGCCGCTTCGGTGATCGCCGCCGGCGCGCGCAGCGAGGGCTCGACGCCGTTGAGCGTGCACAGCGCGCTGTACAGGTTCACCAGGCCGGGGCCGGAGACGAAGTATTCGGTCGGCACGTGGGTCTGGCCGCGTTGCTGGGCCAGGCGCAGCATCTCGACTTCGCGCGCGTTGCCGGGCGCGAACGCGGTGTGGCCGGCCTCGGTCGGCAGGATCACCGTGCCGCGGCCGTGCGGGATGCGCACCGCCGCGCCCAGGCCGGTGCCCGGGCCGATCACCAGGGTCGGGCCCGGCGCCGATTCGCTGACCCCGGGCGTCAACAGGGTCGAATCGCCCGGCGCCATGCATTGGGCGGCGTTGGCGTTGGCCTGGAAATCGTTGATGAACAGGACTTCGCGCAGGCCCAGTTCGCGCCGCAGCTCGGACAGCGAGATCCGCCACGGCAGATTGGAATTGATCACCTGGTCGTCCAGCACCACGCCGGCGCAGGCGATCACCAGGCGGTCGATGCCGACCCCGTTGCCGGCGATGAACTCGGCCAGGATCGCGGCCAGGCTGGGGTAGTCGGCGCACACGTACTTGCGGTGCGCGAGCACGGCCACCGCCGATTCGGCGCCGGTGCCGGGACGGACCAGGCCGACCCGGGTGTGGGTGCCGCCGACGTCGGCGGCGATGAACTGGGTGGAGGCCGGATTCAGCCGGGCGGGAGCGCTCATGCGGCCGCTCCGGCGGCGCGCTGCTGCGCGTCTGCGTCGTTCAAGCTGCGTCCCCGCGGGGACATCGACGTCCCGTACCAATCCCACTGCATGCGCCCTCCACGGCCGTCGGTTCCCCTGGCGGCGCCGAGAGTGCGATGCGTTTGACAACGTTGTCAACAAGTTCCCGCGAAATTGTCATCGCGACACAAAAATGGCCGGATCGGGCCGTGCTAATTGATGCGGCGCAACATGACGGCGCGCGCCTGAGATCACGGTTTGGCAGGGGTTTCGCCCTCGCGTCTGGCGTCGGCGGAAAAGTTGTGACAACGTTGGGCCGACGCTTGTCGTACCGGTCAACCGGAGCGGCCGCGCGACGTGGCGGGCGGTACCCGCCTCTCTGGGAGGGGAGTCAAATGTCGGTTTCCAACGCCAGCGCTCAGCCGCGGTATCTGGGTTCGATCGCGATCATCGGCGCGCTGTTCTTCGTATTCGGCTTCGTCACCTGGCTCAACGGGCCGCTGATCACCTTCGCCCAACTGGCCTTCGATCTCGACGAAGTCGGCGCGTTCCTGGTGCCGATGGCGTTCTATCTGTCCTACTTCTTCCTCGCCCTGCCGTCGTCGGCGATCCTGCGCCGCACCGGAATGAAGCGCGGCATGGCCCTGGGCCTGCTGGTGATGGCGATCGGCGCGGCGGTGTTCGGCGAGTTCACCACCCAGCGCTGGTATCCCGGCGCGCTCGGCGGCCTGTTCGTGATCGGCGCCGGCCTGGCCGTGCTGCAGACCGCGGTCAATCCCTACATCAGCATCCTCGGCCCGATCGAGGGCGCGGCGCAGCGCATCGCGGTGATGGGCATCTGCAACAAGATCGCCGGCATCCTCGCCCCGCTGGTGCTGGGCGCGCTGGTGCTGCACGGCATGGGCGACCTGGCCGCGCAGGTCGCGGCGGCCGATCCGGCGACCAAGGCGCAGTTGCTCGACACCTTCGCCGCCAGCATCCACGGCCCGTATCTGCTGATGGCCGGCCTGCTCGCCCTGCTCGCGGTCGGCGTGCTGTTCTCGCCGCTGCCGGAACTGCGCGCCGAAGAGGTCAACCGCGGCCCGGTCGACGGCGGCGGCCGCGACAGCCTGCTGCAGTACCCGCACCTGTGGCTGGGCGCGCTGTGCATCTTCGTCTACGTCGGCGTGGAAGTGATGGCCGGCGACGCGATCGGCACCTACGGCCAGAGCTTCGGCCTGCCCTTGGACAAGACCAAGTTCTTCACCTCGCTGACCCTGGGCGGGATGCTGGTCGGCTACGTGGTCGGCCTGATCGTGATTCCGCGCTTCATCTCGCAGGAGCGCTACCTCAGCGTGTCGGCGGTGCTCGGCGTGCTGCTGACCATCGGCGCGTTCGCCACCCACGGCTATGTCTCGGTCGGCTTCGTCGCCGCGCTGGGCTTCGCCAACGCGATGATGTGGCCGGCGATCTTCCCGCTCGGCATCCGCGCGCTCGGCCGCCATACCGAAGTCGGCTCGGCGATCATGATCATGGGCATCGCCGGCGGCGCGGTGATTCCGCAGCTGTACGCGGTGCTCAAGCAGCACATGGACTTCCAGCTGGTGTTCCTGCTGCTGATGGTGCCGTGCTACCTGTACATCCTGTACTTCGCCCAGGCCGGCCACCGGGTCGGGCTGCGCCAGCGCGCCGCCGCCGCGAACGCGGCCGTGGCAGCGCCGAACTGAAGCCCCGCCGGGCGCCGGGCCGGCCCGCGACGGGCCGGCCGGCCGCCGCGGCGCCGGCAGCGAACGCCCGGTCAACTATTCACCGCGGCGCGCGGTTCGCGCCCAAGCGTGAAATCGCCGCTGGCTGCCGACCCGACGCTTCGGTATCGTGCACACAATGAATGCGCCGCCTCCCCACGCCGGCGCGCTCGCGCCCTCCGGGGCGCCGACCGCGCGCGCGCTGCGTTACCTGATCCGTGTGCCCCTGCTGCTGTGGCATGTGCTCGTCCACCTGCCGCTGGTGTTGCTGCTGTCCTCGCCGCTGACCGGCCGCATCCGGATCGGCGCGGAAAGCCTGGAGCACCGGCTGATCCGGGCCTGGTCGGCCGGGCTGATGCGGATCTTCGGCTTCCAGCTGCGCCGCATCGGCACCCCGCTGCCGGGCGCGACCTTGTTCGTGGCCAACCACGTCAGCTGGGTCGACATCGAGATCCTGCACAGCCAGCGCATGATGGGCTTCGTCGCCAAGCGCGAGATCGCCGGCTGGCCGGTGGTCGGCTGGCTGGCCGCGCGCGGCGAGACCATCTTCCACCGCCGCGGCAGCACCGAATCGCTGGGCGGGGTGCTGCACGAGATGCTGTCGCGCCTGCGCGCGGGGCGTTCGGTCGGCGTGTTTCCCGAAGGCGGCACCCGCGGCGGGCGCGAGATCGGCCCGTTCCACGCCCGCATCTTCCTGGCCGCGGTCGAGGCCGGGGTGCCGGTGCAGCCGGTGGCGCTGCGCTACGGCGAGGGCGGCAGCGCCCAGACCGTGGTCGCGTTCCAGGACAAGGAAAGCTTCTTCGCCAACTTCCTGCGCCTGCTCGGCGAACCCGGCCGGCTGGCCGAGATCCATTTCCTGACTCCGATCGGCCCGGGCGAGGCCGACGGGCGCCGCCGCATCGCCGAACTGGCGCGGCAGCGCATCCTCGAGGCGATGGCGGGCTGAGGCCGTGCTGACCGCCTCCGACTACGCGCCGCCGCGTTGGCTCCGCAACGCGCACGTGCAGTCGCTGCTGGGCTCCAGCCCGTTGCGCCGGCGCCGCGCCGAACAGCGCCTGGCGCAGGCCGGCGCGAGCACCGAGTCGCACCTGATCGAGACCGCCGAGGGCGTACGCCTGCACGGCCTGCACAGCTGGATGCCCGGCGTGCGCAGCCGCGGCCTGGTGCTGCTGCTGCACGGCTGGGAAGGCAGCGCCGAATCCAATTACATGCGCCTGACCGCGGCGCAGCTGCTGGCGCGCGGTTTCGAGGTGTTCCGGCTCAACTTCCGCGACCACGGCGACACCCACCACCTCAACGAAGGCCTGTTCCACTCCAACCGCATCGACGAGGTGGTGCAGGCGGCGCTGGAAATCGCCCGGCGCTTTCCCGGCCGGCCGTTGTCGGTGGCGGGCTATTCGCTCGGCGGCAACTTCGCCCTGCGCCTGGCCTTGCGCGCGCCGCAGGCCGGCCTGGAGCTGACCCACGTCGCCTCGGTCTGCCCGGTCCTGGACCCGGCCCGGACCATGGACGCGATGGAAGCCGGCCTGCCGGTGTACCTGTGGTATTTCGAGCGCAAGTGGCGCGGCTCGCTGGCGCGCAAGCGCGCGCTGTTCCCGGCCCTGCACGACTTCGACGACCGCACCCTGGGCCTGAGCATGCGCCCGCTGACTCAGTGGATGGTCGAGCGGCATACCGACTTCGGCACCTTGGACCGCTATTTCGACGGCTATTCGATCGCCCGCGAGCGCCTGGCCGCGCTGGCGGTGCCGGCCAGCATCCTGATGGCCGCCGACGACCCGGTGATTCCGCTGGCCGGCTTCCGCGAGCTGGTCCTGCCGGCGCATGCGCGGCTGGAGATCGCGCCCTGGGGCGGACACTGCGGTTTCCTCGAGAACGCGAGCCTGGACGGTTTCGCCGAGCGCTGGATCGCCGACCGCCTGGCCGCCCTCGCCGCGGCTTGAGCGCGGCCCGGAGAACGGTGCGCGCCCGCAGCCGCGCGACAGAGTCGGCGGACGGGTCCGGGGAAATGGGCCGCGGGGCCCCTACAATGGCCGGTCTACCCTCAGCCGAAGCAAGCGCAATGTACGAACCCATCCTCGAGGCCCTGCGCCGCAGCGACGCGGCCCAGGCCGTGATCGCGGCCGAACAGGCCGTGGCCGCCGATCCGCAAGACGTCGGCGCGCACCGCCTGCACGCCGCCGCGCTGCGCTTGAACGGCGACCCGGCCTCGGCCCTGGCGGCGCTGGACCGGGCCATCGGCCTGGCCCCGGAGGATGCGCAACTGCATCTGGAGCGGGCCGGCGCCCTGCTCGACGGGCGCCAGCTCGACCAGGCCCAGGCCGCGCTGGCCCAGGCCATCGGCCTGGACCCGAACCAGTTCCCGGCCTACGTCATGCGCGCCCATCTGGCGATCGCCCGCGGCGATTTGGACGAGGCCGAGCGGCTCGGCCGCACCGCGGCGCGGATCGCGCCGAACCACCCGCAGGTGGCGGCGGTCGAGGGCGCGCTGGCCCTGCATCGCGGCGATCCCGACCGCGCCCTGGCGGTGCTCAGCCACGCCGCCGAACTGGCCCCGGACGACTCGCAGATCCTGCACAGCCTGGGCTTCGCCTATTTCGCCAAGGGCCACTTCGCCTTTGCCGAAGGCGCCTTCGCCAAGCTGGCCGAGCGCTATCCGGAACAGAGCTCGCTGCAGTTGCTGATCGCCGACCTGCTGCGCCGCCAGGACCGCTTCGCCGATGCCGCCGACCGCATCGCGCCGCTGGCCCAGGCCGCCGACGCCGGCTTCGGCGTGCAGCGCTGGGCGGGCGAACTGGAGATCGACGCCGGCCGGCCGGAACGCGCGCTGCCGCTGCTGCGCGCCGCGCTGGCCGCGCATCCGCAGGATCCGCGCACGCTCAACGCGATCATGGAAGCCTGGCGCCGCCTGGGCGATATCGAGGACGCGCGGCGCACGCTGGAGTCGGCCCTGGCCACCCACGCCGACCAGCCCAACCTGTGGCGCGCGCGCCTGGCGCTGGAGCCGTTCGCCGGTGCCGAGGCGCTGGCGGTGGTCGAGCGCTGGCACCAGGCCATGCCGCAGTACCTGGGCGCGCTGGAAGCGCGCGCGGCGATCCACGACCAGCACGGCGAGCACGAGCAGGCCGAGGCCATCGCCCAGCGCATCGTCGAACTCAGCCCCGGCGACGCGCGCGCGGAAATGCGCATCGTCCAGGGCCTGGCCGAGCGAGATCCCGACGCCGCGGTCGAGCGCATCGAGCGCCTGATCGCGATGGCCGCCGACCCGCTGGTCAAGCGCGAACTGCGCCAGCTGCTGGGCCGTTCGCTGGATCTGGCCGGCCAGCCCGCCGCCGCCGCCGCGACCTGGGCCGAACTGCACGCCGAAGTCGCCGACCAGCGCCTGCCGCGTAACGCGATCAGCGCGCGCGGCAGCGACGAGTGGCCGGCGCTGGCGCCGATCGCCGACGGCAGCCGCGGCATCCTGCTGCTGTGGGGCGCGCCGGGCTCGCAGATCGAGCGCGTCGCCCAGGTGCTGCGCCTGGCCGGCGCGCCGCTGCTGGTCGATCGTTTCGGCGCGCAACCGCCGACCGATCCCTTGCAGCGTTACGGCACGGTCGACGAACTGGTCGCCGGCAAGCTCGATCCGGCCTTCCTGGCCAAGCTCTACCGCGCCGCCCTGCCGGCGCGCGGCGCCGCCGACGGCCCGGTGTTCGACTGGCTGCTGTGGTGGGACAACGCCCTGCTGCGCGCGCTGCGGCCGAACCTGGCCGAGGCGCTGTTGCTGATCGCGGTGCGCGACCCCCGCGACATGCTGCTGGACTGGCTGGCCTACGGCAGCCCGACCCCGTACGCGCTGGAGACGCCGGAAGCCGGCGCGCGCTGGCTGGCGCGCCTGCTCGAGCAGATCGCCGACCTGCACGAACGCGAGCTGTTCCCGCACGCGCTGATCAAGCTCGACGAGATCGGCCAGGATCCCGGCGCGATCGCCCAGACGATCGCCGACACCCTGCGCGTGCAGATCTCGCTGCCCGAAGGCGTCGGCCTGGGCGGCGAACGCTTGCCGCCGGGCCGTTGGCGCGAGTACGGCGAGGCGCTGGGCGAATGCTTCGCCGTGCTGACCCCGGTCGCGCGCCGGCTGGGCTATCCCGAGCAGTGATCCGGGCCGCCGCGCGCGTTCGCGCGCGCGGCCTCGGCGTATCGTCGATGCCCTGAGCGTCGTGTCTTGGCGCGCCGCGATCCGGGCGGCGCGAAATACTTTCTTGCAAGCGGTCAGCTCGAGAGTCGCCTGCTCAAGAGCCGCCGTCTCAAGAGCCCATGTCAGGAGGAGTTCCGATGCGCATCCACAGCAACAGCTTCGAGCACGGCCAGCGTCTGCCGGCCGAGTTCGCCGCCGGCCAGGCCAGCGGCGACGGCTACGGTTTCGCCGCCAACCGCAACCCGCACCTGGCCTGGGACGAGGTGCCCGCCGGGACCCGTTCGTTCGCGCTGATCTGCATCGACCCCGACGTGCCGACCGTGGCCGAGATGGTCGGACGCGCCGACGTGCAGATTCCCGAGCACCAGGTGCGTGGCGATTTCATCCACTGGGTGGTCGCCGACCTGCCCGCCGAGCTGCGCGAGATCGCCGCCGGCGGCTGCAGCGACGGCGTGGTCGCGCACGGCAAGCGCGATCCGGCCGGCCCCGCCGGCTCGCGCCAGGGCCTGAACGACTACACCGGCTGGTTCGCCGCCGATCCGGACATGGCCGGGGATTGGTACGGCTACGACGGCGCCTTCCCGCCGCCGAACGACCTGCGCCTGCACCGTTATTTCTTCCGCCTGTTCGCGCTCGACGTCGAGCGGCTGGAACTGGATCCGCGCTTCACCGCTGCGGACGTGTTCTACGCCATCCAGGGCCACGTGCTCGGCCAGGCGACGACCTACGCGACGTATTCGTTGAATCCCGCGGTCGCGGGCTGAGCGCGGCAGGCCGCGTCGAAGCACATTCGTCGCGGATTGCGGCCCGGCGGCGGCCGGCTTAGAGTCGGCGCCGTCGATCCGATGGAGCGGTGCAGCGCATGGAAGAGCAACCCAACCCCTACCACGCGCCGCAGGCGGCGGTGGCCGTGCCGGAACGGGTCGGCGCCCTGGCCGATGCCAGCCGCAGCCGGCGCCTGGCCAATCACGTGATCGATACCTTGGCGATGTTGGCGATGATGTTCGCCGGCACCCTGGCGTATGCGTTGATCGCCGGCGATGCCGCGGTCGAGGCGCTTGAGCAGCCGAACCTGGCGCGCGACATCGGCTTCAACATCGTGCTGATGCTGGTCTACTACGTGCCGCTGGAAGGCATGTTCGGCGCGACCCTGGGCAAGCTGGTCACCGGTACCCGGGTGGTCGACGACCGAGGCTGGCCGCCGAGCTGGGGCCAGGTGCTGGGCCGCACCGCATGCCGGCTGATTCCGTTCGAGCCGCTGTCGGTCCTGATCTCCGGGCGCGGCTGGCACGACCGCCTGCCGCGCACCCGGGTGGTGCGGACGCGCTGAGCGCGCCCGCAACCGGCCGCTCGGCCGGCGCCGCTCAGCGCTTGGGCGCGACCAGCTCGCTCTCGACCACCATGTCGAGCACGTAAGCCACCGACGAGGCGTCGGCCGGCGGGTTCTTGATGTCGAACTTCTTCACCCGCACCACGTTGCGCACGCCGGGCTCGTGGGTGTAGCCCTCGATCTCCTGGTACAGGAACTGCCATTCGCCTTCCGGCTTCAGCGCCACGCCGTTGGCGTCGTACTTGCGCTCGCGCACCCACAGGCACTGATGGTTGGGGATCAGCGGATGCGGGCAGGTGCGGCGCTGGGCGTCGACTTCGAAGAACGCGGTCGCGCCCGGGCCGCCGTAGCGGGTTTCCGCGGTCGCTTCGCCGCTGAGTTCGAGCTTGGCGCCCGAGGCGGTGGTCAGCAGCAGGCGCGGCTGCGGCGCTTCGCCCTGGATCGCGTACTGGGCGCTGCCTTCCAACTGCTTGGCGATCTCGCTGTCCATCTGCATCAGGCGCTGGTCCTGGCAGGCCATCAGCGTGGTCTGGAAGGACTTGATCTCGAGCTTGTCGCCGGCGAGCGCATACGCGGCGCCGGCGCGGTTGCAGCCGCCGGACACGCCGACGCGGCCGTCGCGGAAACTCAGTTGCAGGCCGTACTTGCCTTCGCGTTGCAGCAGCGCGATCGGCTTGCCGGCGGCGTCGCTGGCGCGCTCCAGGTTCCAGACGTAGGCGGGCAGCTCGATCGCGGACGCGGCCGGCGCCGGGTCGGACTTGGCCGCATCCAGTGCGGCGCTCTCGGGCTTGGCGCCGGCGTCGGCGCCGTCGTGGTTGGTCGAGGGCGCAGCGCAGGCGGCGAGCAGAACGCTGGACAGCGCGGCGGCGAGGAGCAGGGGGCGTTGGATATTCATGGGGCGCAATGATCCGGGTTGAGCTGCGAAGATCGGATCAACGGCCCCGCGCGCGCAGTGGGGTTGGGCGCGTTCAGCCGCGGGTTTGGTTCGCTTGCGCCGCTCAGGGCTGCGCGGGTGCGGCGACCGTGTCGCCCTGCGCTGCGACTTGAGCCAGCGGTGCGGCATCGGCGATCTCTTCGACCCGATACACGCCCAGCGAGCAGGCCTGTCCGCTCAGGCTCGGGTAATGGCGCGTTTGCAGCACTTGGCGCCGGCCGGGCTGGGGACGCGGGCCATCGAAGACGTGCAGCGGCAAATCGAACCATTCCGGTGCCGGCTGCGGCCTGTCGTCGCTTCAGCGATCCGGCACCGTCTTCAATACCGCTGCGTCGACCAGTTCCATGCGCGAGCCGTCGTCGGCGATCGCATGCAGCGTCCACACGCGCCGCTGCCAATCGATGGAAATGCGCGTATCGAGCAGCGGCTGGGCGAAGAAGGCGCGCTCGGCCGCCATGTCGCGCCGACAGCCGGCGGTGGTTTCCACCGTATCGAGCCGGCGGTCGCGCAGCAGCCGGCCGCCTTCGACCCGGTAAGCGCCGCTGACGGTGTTGCACACGCCGATCAATTCGTAGCTGCCGTTGCGGAAGCGGGCGCGCAGATCGCGCCCGAGCTTGAGGTTCAATGCGGCCACCGGCTTGCCGTGGGCGTCGCGGGCCCATACCGGTCGCCAGTCGACCGACTGCAGCCGCTCGGCCAGGCGGGCGTCCGGCATGGCGGCTACAGACCGCGCAGCGGCAGGCTGGGTAGCGACAGGCTGGGTAGCGACAGGCTGGGTAGCGGCCGGCGGCTTTCCCGCCGCCTCGGCCGCTGCGGCCGTCGCCGTCGCGCCGGCGAGCGAAAGCGCCAAGATCAACCGATGCATGAGGACCTTCCTGGTCGGAGGCCGCGAACCGCGCCGGCCGGAGCTGCGATCTTAGCGGCGCGCCGGCGACAAAGCCGGGAGCCGGCGCTCAGTCCTTGGGCTGGGCGAACTTCTGCGCCAGCGCGCGCCGCGCCTGCTCCAGGTCGATGCCTTCGGCGGCGCTGTCGCCGGCCTCGTCCGCCTCGCCGTCGCCGGCCTGGTCGGCGAGCAAGGCATCCAGGTGGGCCAACACCTGCGCCGGCGCGACCGCCGCGCATTGCCGCTGCGCATTCGGGAACACGCCGACCAGCAGGCCGTCCTGGTCCAGCGCCGGCACGGCGCGCTCGCGCCAGGCGGCCAGTTCGCGCGAGGCCGGCGCGTAGTCCCGGAGCTTGGCCGCCGAGGCCAGGCTGGCCTGCGCGGTCTCGGCCGAGGGCCATACCGGCAGCAGTTCCTGGCCGTCTTCGTCGAACAGGGTGAGCACGTAGTCGCCGGACACCGCGACCCACAGCCGGCCCTCGCGCGCGACCGCGTCCAGCCAGGCCGCGTAGCGTTCCGGCGCCGACAGTTCCAGGTAATCGAGCAGGCGTTGCGGATCGGATTCGTCGAGGTCGTGCATGGCGGGCTCCGGAAGGCGATCAGCTGCCCGACGGCATCAGCAGCAACAGCGCCGCGCCGAACACGAAGCGGTAGATCGCGAAAGCGGTGAAACGATGGGTCTGGATATAGCGCAACAGCCACTTCACCGCGATGAAGGCGGTCACCGCCGAGGCGACGAAGGCCACCCCGAGCGCGTTCCAGTCCTCGTTCGCGGCCGCCGGCGTGCCGAGCACGTCGAGCAGTTCGTAGCCGGTGGCGGCGAACATGGTCGGGATGCCGACCAGGAAGGTGAACTCGGTCGCCGCGGCGCGGCTGGTGGTGCCGGCGAGCAGGGCGATGAAGATGGTCGCGCCCGAGCGCGAGGTGCCGGGGAACACGCCGGCGATCACCTGGGCGATGCCGACCAGGATCGCCACGGTCCAGGTGATCGCGCTGCGCTCGCCGAGCGCGGCGGCGCGCTTGGCGGCGAAATGCTCGGCCGCGATCATCCACACCCCGCCCAGCACCAGCGCCCAGGCGATCGGCAGGACCTGGTCGGGCAACTGGAAGCCGGCCTTCTTGACCGCGATGCCGAGCACCGCGGTGACGCCGAACGCGGCGCCGAGCTTGAACAGGTAGTCGCGGTTCTCGCGCCGGGAGAAGCCGGTGGCCAGTTCCCACAGCCGCTTCCAGTAGATCACCACCACCGCCAGGATCGCGCCGGCCTGGATCGAGATGTTGAACAGGTCCGAGCGGTGGCCGAGCCAGTGCTGGGCGATCAGCAGGTGACCGGTGCTGGAAATCGGCAGGAATTCGGTGATGCCTTCGATGATGCCCAGGATCAGGGCGGCTAACAGGTCGGTCATTTCGGGGCTTGGGGGGAATGGGGATCGGGAATGGGGAATAGGGAATCGGATGGAGCGCGCGGCCGGGGGCGCCGCGGCGGGCCAGGATAGCGGAAAGCTTGATGTTCCAAGATGGTGCAAATGGCCGAAATCGCGCACCAAGTTGGGTCGATTGATCGATCTGTCTAACAGGTTGTGCTTTTAAATCAGAGGTTTGCGCAGGATAAAAAGTTGGCATGCCGCTTGCTATCTCTCAGGCAGGCGGCCCCAATGCCCTTGCTTCGCACCATTCTCCATTCCCGACTCCCCATTCCCGGATCAGCCATGTCCCTCGAACACGTCGAAAAGCTCATCAAGGACCACAAGGTCGAATTCGTCGATCTGCGCTTCACCGACATGCGTGGCGTGCAGCACCACGTGACCTTCCCGAAGTCGATCGTCGAGCCGGCGCTGTTCGAGGACGGCAAGATGTTCGACGGCTCCTCGATCAGCGGCTGGAAGGGCATCAACGAGTCCGACATGATCCTGCTGCCGGATTCGACCACCGCGTTCCTGGATCCGTTCACCGCCGATCCGACCCTGGTCCTGACCTGCGACATCCTCGACCCGGCCACCATGCAGGCCTACTCGCGCGATCCGCGCGGCGTGGCCAAGCGCGCCGAGGCCTACCTGAAGTCCAGCGGCATCGCCGACCAGGCCTTCTTCGGTCCGGAACCGGAATTCTTCATCTTCGACTCGGTGCGTTACGCCAACGAGATGGGCCACACCTTCTTCCACATCGACTCGGAAGAGGCGCACTGGAATTCGGCGCGCGAATACGAAGGCGGCAACAGCGGCTACCGTCCGGGCATCAAGGGCGGCTACTTCCCGGTCGCTCCGCTGGACTCGCTGCACGACATCCGCGCCGAGATGTGCAAGACCCTGGAGCAGGTCGGCATCGAAGTCGAAGTGCACCACCACGAAGTGGCCAACGCCGGCCAGTGCGAAATCGGCACCAAGTTCAACTCGCTGGTCGCCAAGGCCGACGAGCTGCTGACGATGAAGTACATCATCAAGAACGTCGCCCACCGCAACGGCAAGACCGCGACCTTCATGCCCAAGCCGATCGTCGGCGACAACGGCAGCGGCATGCACGTGCACCAGTCCTTCGCCAAGGGCGGGGTCAACCTGTTCTCCGGCGACGGCTACGGCGGCCTGTCGCAGATGGCGCTGTGGTACATCGGCGGCGTGTTCAAGCACGCGCGCGCGATCAACGCCTTCACCAACTCGGGCACCAACAGCTACAAGCGCCTGGTGCCGGGCTACGAAGCGCCGGTGATGCTGGCCTACTCGGCCCGCAACCGTTCGGCGAGCTGCCGCATTCCGTACGTGGCCAACCCGAAGGCGCGCCGCATCGAGATGCGCTTCCCCGACCCGATCCAGTCCGGCTACCTGACCTTCGCCGCGCTGATGATGGCCGGCCTGGACGGCATCAAGAACCAGATCGACCCGGGCGCGCCCAGCGACAAGGACCTGTACGACCTGCCGCCGGAAGAGGAGAAGGGCATCCCGACCGTGTGCCACTCGCTCGACCAGGCCCTGGAAGCGCTGGACAAGGACCGCGACTTCCTCAAGGCCGGCGGCGTGTTCACCGACGACTTCATCGACGGCTACATCGCGCTGAAGATGCAGGAAGTCACCAAGTTCCGCGCGGCGACCCACCCGCTTGAGTACCAGATGTACTACACGATCTAAGTCACGAAGCCTCCGCCATGAACGCCTTCGCCCCGCCACCGCCCGCTGCCCGACTGCGCCGCCCCGCTGCGGCGCGGCGCGAGGCGATGCGGCGGTGCGCGGCGGAGCGCGCGGCGAGATGAAACGGCACACGGCCCGGGGCTAACGCTCCGGGCCGTGTCGCTTTCAGGGAACGAATTCCAAGCCGGGCGGCGCCACCCGCCCACCCCCGCCCGACGACGGCCCGCGGCCGCCGTCGCGGGAGCGGCTTGGCCGAAGAAATCCATGGCAAACGCGGCAAAGCGGCACCGGGCGGCACCGATACGAGACCGAAGAGTCCGGCGGCGCCAAGGCAAGCAGGCACGGCGACACAGGAGGAAGGACATCGCAGCGAGGCGGACCGCAGAGTCCGTCGCGCCACCGCCGCCGCATCCCGCGCACGGGACCGGCGCACCGCAGCAATGACCGGGGAGGGGCCACCGCTTATGAGGAGTGCCTGTGTCATGTCACGTATCACGATCGCCAGCACCGAACATCGTCCCACCCGTCGTGCCCGCACGGCGCGCGCGCACGCGCTCGCCCTGGCCGCGACGGCCGCCTTCGCCGCGCTGCTCGCGGCGCCCGCCCACGCCGGCGTAACCGGCTCGATCGCCCTGACCAGCGACTACCTGTTCCGCGGCGTATCGCAGACCGACCAGGATCCGGCCCTGCAGGGCGGCATCGAGTACGCCCACGACAGCGGCTTCTACGCCGGCGCCTGGGGCAGCAACGTCAGCTGGCTGTCCGACACGGTGGTGGTCGGCGACGACATCTCCAACAGCCTGGAGCTCGACGCCTATCTGGGCTATCGCGGCAAGGCCGGCGAGATCGTCTCCTACGACGTCGGCGTGCTGACCTACTACTACCCGGGCGACTACCCCTCCGGCTTCAACAGCCCCAACACCACCGAGATCTACCTCGGCGGCACGGTGGCGCCCTCGGACACGGTCTCGGTCGGGCTGAAGTACTCCTATGCCGTCACCGACCTGTTCGGCTACGCCGACTCCGACGGCTCGTCCTACCTCGACGCCAACCTCAACTGGACCTTCCAGCCCGGCTGGACGCTCAACCTGCACGGCGGCAAGCAGTGGATCGAGCACAACCAGGACTTCGAGTACGTCGACTGGAAGCTCGGCGTGACCAAGAGCTTCGACCACGGTTTCTCGGTCGCCGTCGCCTACAGCGGCACCGACGCCGAAGAGGCGCTGTACACCAACGCGCACGGCCATTTCCTCGCCGACGACGCCTTCGCCCTGACCCTGACCAAGGCGTTCTGACGCCTTGCGCCCCATCGTTCAAGACCTCCACGGAGCTGCGAGATGAAACTGATCACTGCGATCATCCGCCCGTTCAAGCTCGACGAAGTGCGCGAAGCGCTGACCGAAGTCGGCGTATCGGGCATCACCGTCACCGAAGTCAAAGGCTTCGGCCGGCAGAAGGGCCACACCGAGCTGTATCGCGGCGCCGAATACGTCGTCGATTTCCTGCCCAAGCTCAAGGTCGAGTGCGCGGTGCCCGACAGCCTGCTCGACGCCGCGCTGGAAGCGATCCAGAACGCCGCGCGCACCGGCAAGGTCGGCGACGGCAAGATCATCGTCCTGCCGGTCGAGGCGACGGTGCGGATCCGCACCGGCGAACTCGACGACGACGCTCTCTGACCCCTCACGCGAGATACGACCATGAAGTACACGACGATCGAATCCCGCTCGCGCGAGCGGTCCCCCCATGCCTCGGCCCGCGCCTGGGCCCCGGCCGCGGCGCCGGCGTTGGCGCTGCTCGCCGCCGGCGCCGCGCGCGCCCAGGACGCGGCCGCCGCGGCCGCGCCGACGGTCGATAAGGGCGATGTGGCCTGGATGCTGACCTCGACCCTGCTGGTGCTGCTGATGACGGTGCCGGGCCTGGCCCTGTTCTACGGCGGCCTGGTGCGCTCCAAGAACGTGCTGTCGGTGCTGATGCAGGTGCTGGCGGTGTTCTCGCTGATCGTGCTGCTGTGGGTCAGCTACGGCTACTCGCTGGCCTTCGCCGGCGGCAACGCCTGGATCGGCAGCTTCGACAAGCTGTTCCTCAAGGGCATCGACAAGACCTCGCTGGCGGCGACCTTCAGCGCCGGCGTGGCGTTGCCGGAATACGTGTTCGTGGCGTTCCAGTCGACCTTCGCCGGCATCACCGGCGCGCTGATCGTCGGCGCCTTCGCCGAACGGATCAAGTTCTCCGCGGTGCTGCTGTTCGCGGCGATCTGGTTCACCTTCGCCTATCTGCCGATCGCGCACATGGTCTGGTACGGGCCGGACGGCTTCCTGTTCGCCAAGGGCGCGATCGACTTCGCCGGCGGCACGGTGGTGCACATCAACGCCGGCATCGCCGGTCTGGTCGGCGCCTACTTCGTCGGCAAGCGGGTCGGCTACGGGCGCGAGGCGATCAAGCCGCACAACGTCGCCTACACCATGATCGGCGCTTCGCTGCTGTGGGTGGGCTGGTTCGGCTTCAACGCCGGCTCCAACCTGGAAGCGAACGCCGGCGCGGCCCTGGCCTTCCTCAACACCTTGCTCGCCACCGCCGCCGCGGCGCTGGCCTGGAGTCTGGTCGAGGCGGTGATCAAGGGCAAGCCGTCGATGCTCGGCGGCGCTTCTGGCGTGGTTGCCGGGCTGGTCGCGGTGACCCCGGCCTGCGGCACGGTCGGGCCGTTCGGCGCGATCGCGATCGGCGCGATCGCCGGCGCGGCCTGCGTGTGGGGCGTGCACGGCCTCAAGCGCCTGCTGCGCGCCGACGACGCGCTCGACGTGTTCGGCGTGCACGGCCTGGGCGGGATCATCGGCGCCCTGCTCACCGGCGTGTTCAGCGCGCCAGCGCTGGGCGGCTTCGGCCTCGGCGCCGGCAACGACAGCATCCTCGAGCAGGTCGGCGTGCAGGCGCTCAGCGTCGGCATCACCGTGGTCTGGTCGGGCCTGGTGTCGGTGTTCGCCTTCGTCCTGGTCAAGGCCGTCACCGGCCTGCGTGTGGCCGAAGAGGCCGAGCGCGAGGGCCTGGACATCACCAGCCACGGCGAATCGGCGTACGAGAGCTGATCGCGCGGCGCGCCGGTCCGGCTTCGCGCCGGGCCGGCGCGCTCAGTCGGTGGGGCAGGCGCGCAAGGCTTCGACCTGCTCGCGGCTGAGCCGGTCGGCGCCGTTCGCGCGCAGGCCGGGGCCGCCCAGCCAGGTGGTGGTCAGCACTTCCAACTGCAGCGGCTTGCGCCGGTAATCGCGGAACGGAAGGATCGCCTGCAGGGCGACGCCGTGGTCGAGCAAGGCCAAGGCCAGGGTGCGGATCGCCGCGCCCGGCGTGTCCGGCCCGCAGGCGATGGCGTTGGTGTGCAGGCGCTCGGGCAATTGGGCGCGGGTCTTGCGGTAGGGAATGCCGCTGCGGCTGAGCGCATCGTGGATCGTCGGGCCGTCGGCGATCTTCTGGTAATAGACCACGTCGATGCCGCGGAACACCGCCATCTCGGCGCGGTCGGGTTCGCCGAGCAAACGCGCCTGCGCGCCGCGGGTGCCGTCGCCGGCCGGCGCGCGCGCGCGGATCGGCGCCGTGGCCTGCATGCCGCTGGGCTTGAACAGCACGTCGCCCTGCTGGAATTCCTTCAGCGTCGAGGAGCCGTATTGCGGCGTCTGCCGGCCGAGCCGGGTGATCTCGGCCTTGAGCCAGTAACCCAGTTCGTTGCCGGTGACGATGCCGTCGGGGTAGGTGTCGGCGGCGCCGGCGATGCCCTCGATGAACTTGACCGCGAAATCGCTGCGCGCCGGCACTTGGTCGCTGGCGCTGCCGGAACTGATGAACTGGCGCACCGCCTTGTCGGCGTTGTTGAGGAACAGCTCGCCCGGCCGCAGGTTGGCGCGGGTCAGGAACACCGCGCCGGAGAAGCAGCTGTCGAACACCATCATCACGTGCTTGGCCGACGACTGCTTGGACCAGTTGGAGATGTCCTCCAGGCTGACCATGTGATCGAGAAAGCCGGGCTCGCCTTCCAGCGGATTGTCGACCGGCAGGACGAAGCCGGTGAAACGGCGGTCGGTATGGCCGTGCGCGGCGACGAACAGCAGCAGACGGGTGTCGCGTGGCACCGGTTGGTAGAGGAAGGCGCGGATGCGCTGGCCGAGTTCGGCGCCGCCCAGGTCGGCGACCAGATCGACCTGGTCGAAGCCTTGCTGCAACAGCGCGTCGCGCAGGTTGCTGGTTTCTTCCGGCACGGTTTCCAGCGCCGACCAGGGGCGGTAGCGCGACTGGCCGATCACCAGCGCGCGGCTATGGCCGTAGACGGTGACCTCGCCGGTGGTCGAGGCCACGGTCAACTCGCCGGCCTGCGCCGGCGCGGCCGCCAGCAGCAGCGCCAGCCAGCCCGACCGCAGCAGCGCGCGCGCGTTCACGGCCGCGTCTCAGGGCCGTCCGGCCAACAGCCGTTCGTAGGCGGCGCGCAGGCTGCTGTACGGCGGCACGAACAGCACCTGGCCGCGGCCGCCGACGCGCACGCTGTCCTTGATGTCGAAGTGCAGGTGGATGGTGGTCGCGGCGCCGCCGAAGTCGTTGGACACCTTGCCGATGCGCGCGCCGCGCGCGACCGCGTCGCCGCGGCGCACCGCCAGGTCGCCCATTTCCAGATGCAGATAGCGGTAGACGGTGCCGGCCGGGGTTTGCAGGCTGACGCTGTACTTGCCGATCTGGACGATCTTGCCGGCCTCGGCCGCGACCGCCCAATGCTGGCCGGCCTTGCAGGTGGCCGGGCGGATGTCCTGGCCCTGATGGCCCTGGCCCGAGGGGCACAGCGGCATGCCCCAACTGCGCGACTCGCAGAAGTTGTCGCGCCAGGGATAGCTGTAGTTGGCGCGGTCGCATTGCCCGCCGGCCGGCCCCTTGCTGCCGCCCTTGCGCCACACTTGCGAGTTCAGGAACGCCGGCGCCTTCTCGATCGGAAAGCGGATGTCGCGCAGGTAGACGTTGCCGTCGGCGACCCCGCGGCCGGAGCCGGCTTCGAGTTGGCCGGGCGGCGAAAACGCCGGCTCGTCCTGGGCCCACGCGGCCGCGCTGGCCAGCCAGGCGGCGAGGATCAGCCATCGTTTCATCGTGCCCGCCCTCCGACCGCGACCAGGCTCTCGGCGATCTTGCGCAGGAATTCGTCCTTGCGGCAGCGCGCGTCGTCGAGTTCGTCGCAGGCCAGCCGCAACACGTACGACGCGCCGTAGCGCAGGAAGCTCAGGTCGGCGCCGTACTCGTAACTCTCGAACACGTAGGCCGGCGCGTCGCTGGCCAGCAGCCCGGCGATCGGCGCGTCTTCGGCCACCGCCAGCGCCGAGGCCGCGCCCAGCACCACCAGGTCGGCGCCGTCGAGCGGATAGTCCGCGGCGTAGGCGCGGCCCTGCTCGATCAGCGACGGCGCCGCGCGCACCGAGTCCTGGTCCGGCACCAGCACCGGCAGGGCGATGCGGTCCAGGGTCTGCTGCAGGGCCGGCGCGGAGCGCAACTGGGCGACGGTGGCGCGGTCGCCGCTGTCGGCGCCGGGACCGTCGGCGGCGCGGATGTCGGCCTGCGCCTGCGGCCAGTCGATCTTCGCCTCGACCCGCTCGGCGGCGCCGGCCGGCGCCAGCGCCGACACGGCCAGCCCCAGCACCGGCAAAAACAGCATCAGCCATCGCGGTTCGGCCATGAAACGCACTCCGGTTCGGGCGGGCGAGCGCTCGCGCCGCGCTTCGGCGACGCGCGCGCGGGGACACATCGCGTGGAACGGGCCTTGGGCCGGCACGTGAATCCGGCCGCGCACCGCCGCGCTGGCGCGGCGTGCGCGATCCCTGGCTCCGCCATGCCGCCGAGGCGTCGTCGATGCCGACGCCTGTGACGGCTCTTCCAAAATCAACGCAAGTCCGGCGCCGGCCCGGACATCGGCGCGCCCACCCCACTCTCGGTTGTGGCGTGGGCGCGCGCCGGATTGCGGCGCTTGCGCACGCGGCCAATCCGGCGTTGGGCGTTATCGCAATTCCCATGCCAAGCCACGGAACCGATGTGACGAATAGTCGTTTAGTCGTTGTCGAATAAATATTCCTGCCTAGGCTGCCTAGCCCGGATGCATAGCGCTGCATCCGCCACGACGTCCGGACGCAATCGCGGAAGGCAGCCGTATCCCCATCGTCGATCGCGAGAGAACCAGGACGGTTCGCCGCATTCCTGCGGCCAAACGAAACCTCACGGGAGTTTCGCCAATGTCTCAGCAATCCAAGCGCAATCTCCGCCGCCACGCGCTGGCGGCCGCCACCCTCGCCATCGTCGCCGCGCCCGGCTTCGCCGCCGAACGCGTCAACCTGAGCAGCCTCGATCCGGATCGTCCGGTCGAGGGCTTCATCGTCGCCTACAAGTCCGGCTCGCCGGGCAAGGCCGCCGACTTCCAGCATCGCCTCGATCGCGCCGTCGGCGCGCTCGGCAAGAAGAGCCTGAGCATCAAGCACGCGCGCTCGGTATCGACCGGCGCCGAACTGGTCGAAACCAGCCGTCCGCTCGACGTCGCCGAAGCGACCACGCTGATGCAGCACATCGCCGCCGACCCGAACGTCGAATACGTCGAGCCGAACTCGATCTTCCATCCGGCGCTGACGCCGAACGACACCAGCTATCCCTCGCAGTGGGGCCTGCACGGCACCTGGGGCATCCGCGCCAACACCGGCTGGGACAACGGCTATCAGGGCCAGGGCGAAATCATCGCTGTGCTCGACACCGGCATCACCAACCATCCCGACCTGGTCGCCAACCTGACCTCGCCGCGCGGCTACGACTTCATCACCAACGCCACCACCGCCAACGACGGCGGCGGCCGCGACAGCGACCCCAGCGATCCGGGCGACTGGTGCTCGCCGAACCCGTCCAGCTGGCACGGCACCCACGTCACCGGCATCGCCGCGGCAGTCACCAACAACGCCACCGGCGTCGCCGGCACCGCGTTCCGCGCCAAGGTGCTGTCGGCGCGCGTGCTCGGCAAGTGCGGCGGCACCCTGGTCGACATCGCCGATGCGATCACCTGGGCCTCGGGCGGCACCGTCGCCGGCGTGCCGGCGGTGGGCGTCAACAAGGCCGGGGTGATCAACCTCAGCCTCGGCGGCGGCGGCGCTTGCAGCTCGACCTTCCAGAACGCGATCAACGGCGCGGTGTCGCGCGGCACCACGGTGGTGGTCGCGGCCGGCAACAGCAACGCCGACGCGCGCAACTTCCAGCCGGCCAGCTGCGCCAACGTCATCACCGTCGGCGCGACCACCTCCAACGGCGTGCGCGCCAGCTTCTCCAACCACGGTCCGGCGGTGGACGTCGCCGCGCCGGGCGCGAGCATCCTGTCGACCTTGAACAGCGGCGCCACCACTCCGGGCGCGGCCAGCTACGCCAACTACAGCGGCACCTCGATGGCGGCGCCGTTCGTCGCCGGCATCGTCGCGCTGATGCGCTCCAAGCCCGCGGCGGCGCCGTCGCCGGCCGGGATCGAGTCCATCATCAAGGCCAACATCACGCCGTTCCCGGTCGCGCAGGTGCCGACCATCGGTACCGGCATCGCCAATGCCGACGCGGCGACCGACGCCACGCCGTAAGCGATCGTCCGTTGCCACCGTTGCATCGCGAGCCCCGGCTGCGGCCGGGGTTCGCGCTTGCGCCCGCGCGCCTGCGCGACTCGCGCGGACGCATGATGCACTGCGCCATGCAGTGGTCGCGCCGGCACATCTACTGGCCGACGACGCACACTCGAAACCGATTCGACTTTGGTCGAACCCGAGCCGTCGGCGAGCGCGTCTGTAACCGCTTACGCCGAGCCCGTACAAGCGCTTGCGTGATTGCAGTCACGCTCGCCGGCGCCGGCGATGCCGCACGCGTCACGCAACGGTTGCCGCCCGCAACCATGCTGCGCCGCCACATCGTGTCCGCGAAATTGACAGCGCTGTCATAGTCGGGCTACATCGGCCGCGCATCGTCGTCCGCGGCGACGGGCCCGGCCCGGAACCGCGCGCACCACAGACCACAGCAGCGGCCGCCGGCCGACCCGGGGAGGGATGTTCTGATGACCGTGTCCAGCAGCGCGCGCCTGCGCGATTCGAGCCTGAGCCTGGCGATCTGTTCGGTGCTGCTGGCCGCGCCGGCCTGGGCCCAGCAGGCCGCGCCGGCCGCGCCGACGGGCGAGGCCGCGGCCGGCCGCGACGCCACCGACCTGGATTCGGTGATCGTCACCGTCGAGCGGCGCGAGCAGAGCCTGCAGAAGTACGCCGGCACCGCCCAGGCGCTGTCGCAGGACGATCTGCGCGGATTGGGCATCAACAACGAACTGCGCCAGATGCAGGTCGCCGTGCCCGGCCTGAGCATCGCCAACCAGGAGGGCGCGACCGAGGTCTTCATCCGCGGCGTCGGCTCGTCCAACAACACCGAGCTCGGCGACCCCGGCGCCGCGCCGCACGTCAACGGCGCCTACATCCCGCGCCCGCGCGGCCTGGGCGGGATGTTCTACGACCTGGAGCGGGTCGAGATCAACAAGGGGCCGCAGGGCACCCTGCGCGGCCGCAACGCGCTGGCCGGCACCCTCAACATCGTCACCAAGAAGCCCGAGCTCGGCGGCGAATTCGGCGGCTATGTGCAGGGCGAGGTCGGCAACCGCGAACAGCGCGGCTACGAGACCGCGCTGAACTTCCCGCTCGGCGACTACGCCGCGCTGCGCTTCGCCGGCTACCACATCGAGAAGGAGGCCGGGTTCGAGAACGTCGGCCTGTGGCGGCACATCGAGCCGGCCGGAATCCAGGACGACCACGCCGGCCGCCTGTCGTTCCTGTACGAGCCCGACGACAAGCTGTCGGTGTTCGCGATGCTCGACGTCGGCCGCGAACGCGGCACCGGCTACCCGGGCGCGAACCTGTTCCGCGCCGCCCAGGAGGGCTACAAGGCCGACGACATCGAACTGCGCGACATCCTCTACCGCGGCGTGCAGGGCGAGGTCGACAACAAGCTGTGGGGCTTCCAGGGGACGGTGCGCTACGACTTCGGCCCGGTCAACCTGGAGTACAACGGCAGCTACCGCGACGTCGACTACTTCCAGATCAATTCCGCCTCCGACGGCAACACCTGGCCGGGGCGCGACCTGCGCGAGCGTCCGCCCGGCCAGCCGGCGAGCTGGGGCGGAATCGACTACGACAACTTCGGCACCAACTACCTGCAGGCGCGTTCGCAGGCGCAGACCCACGAGCTGCGCCTGTCCTCGGCCGACGACGCGCGTTTCCGCTGGACCACCGGCGGTTTCTACTTCCACGAGAAGCAGCAGGTCGGCTTCATCGCCCTGGCCGACAAGGGCGCGTTCTACTCGGGCACCGAGTTCACCATGCCCGACGTCGACGGCAAGTCCTGGGCGGTGTTCGGCGACGGCACCTTCGACGTCAACGAGCGGTTCCGGGTCAAGGGCGGCCTGCGCTACACCGACGAACGCAAGTCGCGCGACGGCATCGGCGGCAACTGGACCATCGGCCTGGGCGGCGAGGGCGGCGTATTCCAGACCCGTCTTGGCACCGAAGGCTTCATGCCGACCCTGCTCGACCGGCCCAGCTTCGACGTCTCCGGCCTGACCAGCAACGCCGACATGGCCCGCTTCCTGCTCCAGGGCATCCTGCGCGCCGGCGCGCGCGACACCATGCAGCAACAGCTGCAGGGCATCGTCGACGGATCGCGCCCCAACGGCACCTGCGTCGACCGGCCCGACACCGGCGGCAACAGCGTCGATTGCCCGGCCAACGGCCAGCACAGCTTCCTGGTGCTCGGCGTGCCGTCGCCGCAGCACGGCTCCAGCGCCTTCGACTTCCTCGACTGGCGAGTCGGCTTCGAGTACGACCTGACCCCGCGCAACCTGTTCTACGCCACCGTTTCCACCGGTCACAAGGCCGGCGGCTTCAACGACAGCTTCGACGTCAACGTCATTCCCGAGACCTACAAGCCGGAGAAGCTGACCGCGCTGGAGATCGGCTCGAAGAACTCGTTCGACTTCCTCGGCCGCACTTCGACCTTCAACATCAGCGGCTTCTACTACGACTACGCCGACCAGGTGTTCCAGGACCTGAGCGTGATCGCGTTCAACCCCGACGGCGAGGCCACCGGCTTCGCCCTGGTCAACCGCAACGTCGGCAAGTCCGAGCTGTACGGCCTGGAGGCCGAAAGCCGGCTGCGCTTCGGCGCCGGTTTCACCCTCGACCTCAACGCGCTCTACCTGCAGACCAAGATCAAGCGCGGCGTGGTCGCCGACGTGCGCAGCCAGGACTTCGGCAACGGCGGCATCACCTCGCAGATCGACCTGACCGGCAACGAGCTGCCGCTGTCGTCGCGCTTCACCCTCAACGCGCGCCTGCAGCAGGCGATCGAGTTCGCCCGCGGCACCTTCGACTGGCAGATCCTCGCCGCCTACCGCTCCTCGTTCTTCCTGACCCAGTACAACGACCGCGACGTGACCTTCCTGCGCGACACCGCCGGCACGGTCGACCGGGTCGAGGACTCGGCCACGGCCGGCTTCCCCGACGAGCAACCCGGCTTCACCCAGATCAACGCCGGCGCCGGCTTCACCACCCTCGACGGCGCCTGGCGGTTCGAGGTCTGGGGCAGCAACCTGACCAACAAGGACGTGTCGCAGAAGGCCCTGGTCGGTTCCGGCGTCAACGTGCGCTTCCTCAACGACGCACGCAGCTACGGCGTGCGCGTGCGTTGGAACTTCTGATGGCCGCATCGCGTCGCAAGCCCCTCGCCCCGTCCCGCGCTCCGCTCCACGGCGCGCGGGCGGGGCGGCGGGGCATCCGGGCGGGCGGAGGCGCCGAGTCTCCCGCGCGTTCTCTACCCCGTCATTCCCGCGCAAGCGGGAATCCAGCGGCTTCAGCACGTTCTCTCCCTCGTCATTCCCGCGCAAGCGGGAATCCAGAGGCTTCAGCACGTTCTCTCCCCCGTCATTCCCGCGGAAGCGGGAATCCAGAGGCTTCAGCACATTCTCTCCCCCGTCATTCCCGCGCAGGCGGGAATCCAGAGGCTTCAGTGCCATGCCTCGGTGGAGCCCTGGATTCCCGCCTGCGCGGGAATGACGTCGGGCGGGTTTCGCGGCCGCTGGCTGTTGCTGCGTGCACGCGAGTCGTACACAACTCGTCCTCGGCCCGATTCGACCCGCCGAAAACCGTTCCCGACTTCATTGCAATCGAATTCTTGCCCGAAAACTCCGTTGCGCCGTGGCCAAGCCCGGTAGCGGCCGGTAGAACGACAGGCACCGCGCAGCCATTCTCAGGAGCCGCATGAAACTGTCCCTGCTCGATACCCTGATCGTCCTGGTCTACCTGGCCGGCGTGTTCGCCCTCGCGCAGTGGGTCTCGCGCGAGAAAGGCGGCCACGAGAAGACCGCCAAGGACTACTTCCTGGCCAGCAAGGCGCTGCCGTGGTGGGCGATCGGCGCCTCGCTGATCGCGGCCAACATCTCCGCCGAACAGATCATCGGCATGTCCGGCTCGGGCTACGCGCTGGGCCTGGCGATCGCCTCCTACGAATGGATGGCGGCCGCGACCCTGCTGGTGGTCGGCAAGTTCTTCCTGCCGGTGTTCCTGCGCAACGGCATCTACACCATGCCGCAGTTCCTGGAAGAGCGTTACGGCAACCGCATCCGCACCCTGATGGCGGTGTTCTGGCTGGGCCTGTACGTGTTCGTCAACCTGACCTCGATCCTGTGGCTGGGCTCGATCGCGGTGGCTCAGGTCACCGGCATGGACCAGTTCATGGCCCTGGCCCTGCTCGGCGCGTTCGCCCTGGCCTATCAGCTCTACGGCGGGCTCAAGGCGGTGGCGCTGACCGACATCGTCCAGGTCACCTTGCTGGTGCTCGGCGGGCTGATGGTGGCGGCGCTGACCCTGGGCAAGATCGGCGGCGACGCCGGCATCCTGGCCGGCTTCAAGACCCTGTGGGCCGCGCATCCGGATCACTTCAAGATGATCCTGTCGCCCGACAATCCGCACTACAAGGACTTGCCCGGCATCGGCGTGCTGCTCGGCGGGCTGTGGGTGATGCACGTGAGCTACTGGGGCTTCAACCAGTACATCATCCAGCGCGCGCTGGCGGCCAAGGATCTGCGCGAGGCGCAGAAGGGCATCGTGTTCGCCGCCGCGCTGAAGATCATCCTGCCGATCATCGTGGTGTTGCCGGGCATCGCCGCGGTGGTGCTGGCGCCGAACCTGCCGCGCTCGGACGACGCCTACCCGGCGATGATGGCGCTGCTGCCGACCGGCGTGCTCGGGCTGGTGTTCGCCGCCCTGGTTGCGGCGATCGTGGCCTCGCTGGCGTCGAAGATCAATTCGGTCGCGACCATCTTCACTCTCGACTTCTACGCCAAGCGCCGGCCCGACGCCTCGGAGCGGCAACTGGTGCGGATCGGCCGGCTGACCGCGGCGGTGGCGATCGCGATCGCGATCCTCACCGCGCGCCCGCTGATCGGCGGCTTCGACCAGGGCTTCCAGTACATCCAGGAATACACCGGCTTCTTCACTCCGGGCATCGTGGTGATCTTCGTGCTCGGCCTGTTCTGGAAGCGCGCCAACGAAGCCGGCGCGCTGGCCGCGGCGCTGGGCTCGTTCCTGCTCTCGATCGCGCTGAAGCTGGCCTGGCCGGAGCTGCCGTTCGTGAACCGGGTCGGGCTGGTGTTCCTGCTCGCCGCCGCGCTGGCGGTGGCGGTGTCGCTGGCGACGCGTTCGGGCGCCGGGGTCGACCGCATCCGTCACGACGGCGTGGGCTATGCGACGGCGCCCTCGTTCAACATCGCCGCGATCGCCGTGCTGGCGATCCTGGTCGCGCTGTACGCCGTGTTCTGGTGAGGACGGCGCGGCCCGCCATGCGCGGCGCCGGCGCCGCGCAGCCGCTGCGTTCAGCGCCGGCGCGCGCGGGCCTTGCCGACCGGGCCGGTGGACTGGCGCAGTTGCAGTTCGTAGGCGGCGACGATCATCTGCCCGTCCTCGGGCGACTTGAGCCGCTTGAACAATTCGTGGGTCGCCAACCGGCCCATCTCGCGGGTGGGCTGGCGCACCGTGGTCAGCGGCGGATAGATCTGGCGCGCGATCGGCGTGTCGTCGAAGCCGCATACCGACACGTCGCCGGGAATCGACAGGCCCATTTCGCTGGCGGTGCGGATGGTGCCGGCGGCCATGTCGTCGTTGGCGGCGAAGATCGCGGTCGGCGGGTCGGGCATCAGCAGCAGGCGCTGGGCGCAGATCGCGCCGGTGTCGTAATGGAAGTCGCCTTCCACCACCAGCGCCGGGTCGTACTCGATGCCGGCCGCGGCCAGCCCGTCGCGGTAGCCGTTCAAACGCCACTGGCTGGCGCCGTGCTCGGGATGGCCCTTGATGTGGGCGATGCGGCGGTGACCGAGCGAGATCAGGTGGGCCATCATCTCGCGCACCGCGCGCTCCTCGTCGAGGATCACGCCGATGCGGCCGCTGCGCAGCTTGGGCGAGATGTTGGCGTAGGGAATGCCGAGCTGGCCCAGGCGCTTCATCAGCCCCGGGTGATCGGTCAGCGGCGGAGTCAGCACCAGGCCGTCGGCGCGCGAGCGCTGCACGATCTCGTCGACGTGGGTCACCAGCTTGCGCTCGCCGTAGGTGACCGGGGCGAGCATCAGGTTGTAGTGCTGGGCGATGCAGGCGTCGAGCATGCCGGCCTGCACTTCCATCAGGTAGTTGCTGGACGGGTTGTCGTACAGCAGCGCGACCAGGAACGAGCGCTGTCCGGCCAGGCTGCGCGCCGACGGGTTGGGGCGGTACTGGAGCTTGCGCGCAGCGGCCTCGACGCGCTTGCGCGTCTCCTCGCTGACATTGGGTTCCTGGTTGAGCACGCGCGAAACGGTCTTCATCGACACGCCTGCCGCGTCCGCCACGTCTTCGATTCGCACCCGCATGAGTCGCCGATTCCCTGTCGCGTGTTGGGCGCATTCTGCCAGAACCGGCGGCGGATGCCCGCGCCGCGGCGATTCCGGTTCCGCCGCGCGGATGCAGCGTCCGCCCGGCATGCTCACACGGTACATCCACACGGTACATCCATCGATTCCCAGGAGCGAATCATGAACGCAAGCAAGGGGCGCGCAGGCGCCGTCCACGCACCGGCGCAAACGCGAGGCACGGCACGGCGCCGGCTGGCCTGCGGTATCGCCCTGGCCCTGCTGCCGGTCGTGCTGCAGGCGCAGGCGCCGCCGCTCGACCCCGCGCGCTGGCCCGAGCTGCAGGCGCCGATCCCGCGCGATGCGGCGCTGGAGGCGCGCGTGGCCGCGCTGCTGGCGCGGATGAGCGTGGAGGAGAAGGTCGGCCAGATCGTCCAGGCCGACATCAACAGCGCGACCCCGGAGGACGTGCGCAAGTACCACCTGGGCTCGGTGCTGGCCGGCGGCAATTCCGAGCCCGGCGGCATCTCCGAGCCCGGCGGACGCTACGACGCGCCGCCGCAGGAATGGCTGGACATCGCCGACCGTTTCTACGAGGCCTCGATGGACAGCGCCGACGGCAAGGCGGCGATTCCGATCCTGTTCGGCATCGATGCGGTGCACGGCCACAACAACCTGGTCGGCGCGACCTTGTTCCCGCACAACATCGGCCTGGGCGCGACCCGCAATCCCGAACTGATCCGGCGCATCGGCGAGGCGACCGCGGCGGAGGTGCGCAGCACCGGCATGGAGTGGACCTTCGCGCCGACCCTGACCGTGCCGCGCGACGATCGCTGGGGCCGCACCTACGAAGGCTATTCGGAAGATCCGCGGCTGGTCGCCGACTACGCCGCAGCGGCGATCGAAGGCCTGCAGGGCAAGCTCGGCAGCAAGCAGTTCCTCGACGGCGCGCACGTGATCGCTTCGGCCAAGCACTTCCTCGCCGACGGCGGCACCTTCGAGGGCCGCGACCAGGGCGATGCGCGGATCGGCGAGGACGAGTTGCGCCGCGTGCACGGCGCCGGCTATCCGCCGGCGCTGCAGGCCGGCGCGCAGACCGTGATGGCCTCGTTCTCGAGCTGGCAGGGCCGCAAGATGCACGGCAACCAGGAGTTGCTGACCGGCCTGCTCAAGCAGCGCTGGCATTTCGACGGCTTCGTGGTCGGCGACTGGAACGCGCACGGCCAGTTGCCGGGCTGCCGCAACGAGGATTGCGCGGCGGCGTTCAACGCCGGCGTCGATATGCTGATGGCGCCGGACAGCTGGCGCGGCTACTACGAGAACGCGCTCAAGCAGGTGCGCAGCGGCGAGATCGCGATGGCGCGGCTGGACGACGCGGTGGCGCGGATCCTGCGGGTCAAGCTGCGGCTGGGCCTGTTCGAGGCCGGCAAGCCCTCGCAGCGCCCGCTCGGCGGCAAGTTCGAACTGCTCGGCAGTCCGGCGCATCGCGCCGTCGCCCGCCAGGCCGTGCGCGAATCGCTGGTGCTGTTGAAGAACGACGCCGCGACGCTGCCGATTTCGCCCAAGGCCCGCGTGCTGGTGGTCGGCGCGGCGGCCGACGACGTCGCCCGCCAGTCCGGCGGCTGGACCTTGAACTGGCAGGGCACCGGGCTCAAGCCGGCCGACTTCCCCAACGCGCAGTCGATCTGGAGCGGCCTGCGCGAGCAGATCCAGGCCGGCGGCGGCGAGGCCGAGCTGTCCGCCGACGGCCGCCACGCACGCAAGCCCGACGTGGCGATCTACGTCTACGGCGAAGAGCCCTATGCCGAGTTCCAGGGCGACTTGCGCACGCTGGCGTTCCGTCCGACCCGCAATCCCGAATTGGAGACGATCCGCAAGCTCAAGGCCGACGGCATCCCGGTGGTCAGCGTGCTGCTGTCGGGCCGGCCGCTGTGGGTCAATCGCGAGATCAACGCTTCCGACGCCTTCGTCGCCGCCTGGCTGCCGGGTTCGGAGGGCGGCGGCATCGCCGACGTGCTACTGCGCGGGCGCGACGGTAAGGTCCAGCACGACTTCAAGGGCAAGCTGTCGTACTCGTGGCCGAAAACCGCGGTGCAGGTGGTCAACGTCGGCGACCGCGACTACGCGCCGCAGTTCGCCTTCGGCTACGGTCTGAGCTACGCCGAAGGCGGCAAGGTCGGCGTGCTGGCCGAGGATCCCGGCGCGGCCGACATCGACCCGCGTTCGATGCAGTTCCTCGGGCGCGGCGCGCTGCCGCGCGGCTGGCGGCTGCGCGCGACCGCGCAGGGCAAGGCCAGCGAAGCGATCAAGCCGCCGTTGGCGGCCGGCGCGGCGCTGGCGGTGACGGCGGTGGACTATCGCGCGCAAGAGGACGCGTGGCGCCTGCAGTGGAAGGACGCGGCGCGGCTGGAATGGGTCGCCGACGCGCCGGTGGAACTGGTACGCGAGACCAACGGCGACGTGCAGTTGCTGATTACGCTGAAAGCCGATGCCCTGGGCGAGGGCGAGGTCGCGCTGCTGGCCGGCTGCGGCCCCAAGTGCGAGGCGCAACTGCCGCTGGGCGCGGCCTTGCGCGGCCTGCCGCGCGGGCAGTGGCAACGGATCGGCGTGCCGCTGAAGTGCCTGCGCGCCGCGGGCGCGGAGATGGCCAAGCTGGAAGTGCCGTTCGGCCTGCAGGCCGGCGCCGGCACCACCCTGACCTTGCACGAGGTGGCGTACGGCACCGACGCGGAGACGGTGATCGACTGCAAGCGCCAGTGACGCCCGCGACGCCGCTCCGCCCACCCGGCGGAGCGGCGTCGCCGCTTTCCTGTAGGAGCGGCGTGAGCCGCGACAACCGAAACGAGATACGCGAGCGTCGTGGCCGAAGCCCGGACCGGCGAGGCAATGCCGCCGCGGATCGGGCGGGTAGTCGATTTTTGAGCGTGTCGTGGTATTTCACCGCTCCGGTTGTCGCGGCTCACGCCGCTCCTACAAAGGCGCGTTGCCGTCGTGTAGGAGCGGCGTGAGCCGCGACCACCGAAGCGACGTACGCGAGCGTTGCGGCCAAGTCCCGGTGGGCGAGGGAATGCCGCCGCGGATCGGGCGGGTAGTCGGTTTTTGAGCGTGACGTGGTATTTCACCGCTCCGATTGTCGCGGCTCACGCCGCTCCTACAGGGACGGCGCGTTAGCAGACCCCTGGACAGTTTGTCCTGCGGCGGTTTGCCGCAGTCCGGCGGCGCGGCGACAGGACTAGGATGCGGCGCATGAACGCACTGCCCCGTCCGTTATTGAGCGGTCTGCTCGTCGACGACGATCCGGCCTACGCCGCCACCCTGCAACGCAGCCTCGCCCGACGCGGCATCGAAAGCCGCACCGCCGGCAGCGTGCGCGAGGCGCTCGACCTGGCCCTGGCCCAGCCGCCCGGGTTCGCCTTGCTGGATCTCAAGCTGGGCCACGAATCCGGCCTGCAGCTGATCCGGCCGCTGCGCGAGCTGCGTCCGGACATGCGCATCGTCCTGGTCACCGGCTACGCCAGCGTGGCGACCGCGGTCGACGCGATCAAGCGCGGCGCCGACGACTACCTGCCCAAGCCGGCCAGCGTGCCGGCGATCCTGGCGGTGCTCGGCATCGAGACGCCGGATACGCCGTTGCCGGCGGCGCCGGCCAGCGAAACCATGATGCCGTTGCGGCGGATGGAGTGGGAGCATATCCAGCAGGCGCTCAACGACACCGGCGGCAACATTTCGGCGACCGCGCGCCTGCTCGGCATGCACCGCCGCTCGCTGCAGCGCAAGCTGGGCAAGCGCCCGGGCCCCGAGCGTCGCATCGTCGGCCTGTAGTTCTCCAGGGTTAGCATCGGCGTCCCGCCAGAGATTCCTTCGGTCACAAGCCGCGCCCGCCATCCCGCCCGGTCGCCGCGTCTTTATCCTGCGCCCCTGTAGGAGCGGCGTGAGCCGCGATCAAGGGACGCGCATAGGAATCAACGCCTCCGCCATCGATCGAAGCCCGAAACCATCGCGAAGGGTAGGAGCGGCGCAAGCCGCGACCGCGCTGCTGCGGTCTCGCGGCGCCTGTATTCGAAGGCCTCAAAAGCAAAGCTTCCGTCCGCAAGCGGCCGGGTCACTTTCTTTGTCCAAGGCGACAAAGAAAGTAACCAAAGAAAACGCCATTCCTGTTTCGAATCAAAAGCCACTATGGGACGGAGTCTGCGCAGGGCTGCTCCGCACAGGCCATCCCTGGCCTGGCTGCGCACGGCCCGCATCCTTGCGGGCCGCCCTTCGGGGCTTCAGGGCGTTCTCGCGAGTTCGCTGCTGCGCCAAGCTCTTTCCGGCAACGGCAACCGCAACCGCAACCGCAACCGCCGTTGTCGCTACGGTGCCTTACGGCCCCGTCGCCCCCAATGGGCGCACCAAGGCCTGCACCTCGGTCTCGCTGCGTTTGCCGTGGGCGTCCTCGAACACCAGGGTCATCGGCACGCGTTCGCCGGGGCGCAGGGCGCGGCGCAGGCCGATCAGCATGATGTGGTAGCCGCCCGGGGCCAGGGCGATGCTGCGGCCGCGCGGCAGGGGCAGGGCGGCGATCTGGCGCATGCGCATCATCTGCCCTTCCATCGCCATCTCGTGCACTTCCACCGCTTCGGCCGCCGGCGAGCGCGCGCCGACCAGGCGGGTGTCGCGTTGCGCGGTCAGGCGCATGAAGGCGCCGGTGGCGTGCTGCTGGGCGACGCTGGCGCGCACCCACGGCGCTTCGACCGCGACTTGCGCAGCGGCGGCGGTACTGAACACGAACAGGGACACGGCGAGGGCCGCGGAACTGAGACGGGCGATCATCGGGCGGCGCTCGCGGAGGGAGTGGGGATGAGCCGGGCTCACAGGGTCGGGCTCATAGGATCTGGCGGATATCGTCGACGCAGTGCTGCGCGCTCTGCTCGTGGCGCAGGGCGATGCGCAAGGCGCCTTGTGCGTCGAACACATAGCTCAGCGCCGAATGATCGATGGTGTAGGACGCGCCCGTCGGCACCTTGGCGTAGACCACGCGGAAGTCCTTGGCGGTGCGCGCGGTCCGTTCGGCGTCGCCGTACAGGCCGAGGAAACTCGGGTCGAAGGCGCGCACGTAGGTGTCCAGCACCTGTGGGATGTCGCGTTCCGGATCCAGGGTCACGAAGATCACCTGCAGCGCCTGGCCCGGCGCGCCGAGCAGCTTGCGGATCTGCACCGCGCGGGTCAGCGCGGTCGGGCACACGTCCGGGCACTGGGTGAAGCCGAAGAACAGCAGCACCGGACGGCCGCGGAAATCGGCCAGGCGGCGGACCCGGCCCTGCGGGTCGAGCAATTGGAAATCGCGGGCGAAATCGCGTCCGGTCAGGTTGATGCCGTGCAGCGACAGCGGGCGCTGGCCGCCGCAGGCGCTGAGCAGGCCGGCGCAGGCCAGGCCGGCGAGGACGCGCCGACGCGCGCGCAGGTCGATCGGGACGGGAAGGCGGGACGCGGGCACGGCGGCGGCCTCGACGATGCGGGAGGCCGGCATTGCAGCACCGCCGCCGCGGGCGGCGGATGTGGCCGAGTGTCGCAGCGCGCGCTGCCTCGCGCGCGACGACGCGCTACAGGTCGCGCACCACCCAGCCGCTGGGATGCGGCGTGTCTTCGCCGCTGTCGAGCGCGGCCTGGGCGACCTCGTCCGGGCTGCGCCCGGCCTTCCACGCCGCGGCCATCGCCGCCAGGCGCTCGCGGGTGGCGCGGGTGTAGGCGCCTTCCATTTCGTTCTGGGCGTCGGCCGCGAGCTTCTGCGGGTACAAGGTGCGCGCGTCCTCGCTGCGGTTGAGCAGGGCGATCAGGCGCGACAGCGCGGTGCGGAAGCTGGCCGCGCCGAGCGCGGTGCGCTGGGTGCGCTGCAGGTGCCACACGGTCAGGTACTCGACCGGGCCGAGCAGGCGTCGCGGCGTGGCGCCGAAGAAATGCCCGGACAGGGCGCTGACCGCGACCGGGCCGCCGGCGTCGGGCAACCGGGTCGCGCCCCAGGAGCTCAGCGCGCCGCCGGGCAGGTCCATGCGCCGCAACGCGGTGCCGAAGGTGTCGGCGAGCAGGCGCTGGGCATGGGCGTCGTCGCTCTCGGCGACCACCCCGAGCAGGCGGATGAACAAGGGATAGCGGTCCTCGCCGAGCCGGCGTACCACGCGCTTGAGCACCGCCAGGCGGTACTCCGGGTCGCTGTGCGCGGCCAGCGCGGAGATCAGCCGGTCGGCGCCGGCGCGCAGGGCTTCGGGGCTGGGAATGGAGTCGTTCAAGCGGGGACGGGGACGCGATGATGCCGGCGTCTAGGGTAGCGCGGACGTGGCTCGGGGGCCGCAGCCGGCGTTCGCGCGGGACGGGGTGCGGTCGCGGCTGGGCCGCTCCTGCCCCGGAGGGAGTCAGCTCAGCGCGTCGAGGACGGCGTCGGCGCCGCGGTCGGCGGCCGAGGACAGGTCCAGGCTGCCCAGCTCGTGTTCGAAGCCGGGGTCGCCGGCCAGGCGGCGTTCGCCCTCGGGCACTGCGCTCCAGGCGTCGGCGTTGAGCACGGTTTCGCCGGCATCGGCCGCCGGCGGCGCGTAGGCCGGCAGCGCGGCTTCGGCGACCTGGGGCGACTGCTGGATCTGCTCCTGCGGCGCCGGTTCCCGTCCGCGCAGGCTCTCGAGCGCGGCCTGCCCGTCGAGGCTGGTGCGGTCGATGCGCGAATCGGGGCCGATGGTGCTCATGCGGGGCGGGCAACGGGTGAAGTCGGGGGGATGGGCGAAATGTAGCGCCGGGCGGGGAGGGAGGATACTCGGGACGACCCTAGGTCGCCCGGCCCCGGTTCAGCCAGGCGCCGCAACGGCCGCGGAGCGTGACCGGAGTGGCGACGCCGCCACGGTCGCGGTCCGGTCTGCGTGATAGCCTCGTCACCCTCTCGCTGCAAGGGCCGCGCATGGCGAAGGACCAGGGCGCCGACAAGACCGAACCGCCCACCCCAAAACGGATCCGGGATGCGCGTAAGGAAGGCAATGTCGCCAAGAGCAAGGAGCTGACCAGCACGGTGCTGGTGCTCGGCTGGGTGGTGTGCGGCTGGCTGATGCTGGATTTCATGCGCACCAAGCTGATCCGGCTGTTCGAGACCTGCCTCAAGGCGATCAACCAGCCCTTCGGCGACGCCTTGCGCGAGTCCGGCGCGGCCGCGTTCGACACCTTGCTGTGGCTGTCGCTGCCGTTGCTGGCGATGGCGGTGTTCCTGGGCGTGATCGTCGAATTCCTCCAGGTCGGGCCGATCATCACCCTGGAGAAGCTCAAGCCCAGCATGGAGAAGATGAATCCGGCCGAAGGGCTGAAGAAGATGTTCTCCATGGACAACCTGGTCGAGCTGGTCAAGTCGGTGCTCAAGAGCGCCGCCCTGATCGGCATCGGCGGCTTCGTCCTGTTCCAGATGCTGGCCCAGCTGATGCTGCTGCCCTACGCGCCGCCGGCGGCGATGGGCGCGGGCATCTGGCACGGGCTGGTGCGGATCGCGGTATGGACGATCTTCGTGTTCTTCTTCGTCTCGGCGATCGACGTCTGGTACCAGAAGTTCGCCTACCTCAAGCAACTGCGCATGAGCCGCCGCGACATCCAGCAGGAGGTCAAGGAGAACGAGGGCGACCCGCACGTGAAGAGCCGGCGCCGGCAGTTGCATCAGGAATGGTCGCAGCAGAACATGCTCAATGCCGTCCGCCAGTCGAACGTCGTCGTGACCAATCCCACCCACATCGCCATCGCCCTGCAGTACGAGCACGGAGTGACCGACCTGCCGGTCGTGGTCGCCAAGGGCGAGGGCTACATGGCCGAGCAGATCAAGGCCGCGGCGGCCGAGGCCGGGGTGCCGATCCTGCAGAACGTCGAACTCGCGCGCGGCCTCAACGAGCACGTCGCCCTGGACGACTACATCGGCAACGAGTTCTTCGAAGCGGTGGCCGAGGTCCTGCACTGGGCCGAAGGCGTGCGCCGCCTGCGCGACGGCGACGACAGCGCGCCGGAACTGCCGCCGCCGGTGGAAGAGCCGCGCTGAGGCGCGGCGGCCGCCGACTCCCTCTGCGGCTTGCTGTCCCCATCAAGTAGCACCGCTCCCGCTGTTCCCCCCTTTGAAAAAGGGGGGCAGGGGGGATTTGCCGTTGCTGTTGCTGTTGCTTTCACGAGCGAGCGCACCGAAGCGAAGTCAAAAGCAAATCCCCCCTAGCCCCCCTTTTTCAAAGGGGGGAACCACAAGCGTTGGTCAAAAGGGGGCATCGGCCGCATGCTCCGCCGATTCCCGATTCCCGATTCCCGATTCCCGATTCCCCGCCTCACCCGCCAAACACGCGATTGAGCGCATCCAGCAAGCCGCGGTTGTCGGCCAGGCGGTCGAGCACGATTTCGACGTACACGCCGAGCATCAACAGGATGATCCAGGTCGCCAGCCAGGCCTTGATCGGCATGGTGATGGTGAACACGTTGAGCTGCGGGGCGAAGCGGTTGACCAGGCCGAACGACAGGTCGATCAGCAGCAACACCACCATCGCCGGCGCGGCCAGCACCAGCAGGGCGGTCATCAGATAGCTGAACTGACCGACGAACAACTCCATGCCGACCGCGTGCAGGGTCGGGAAGTAGGTGGTCACCGGCCACATCGCGTAGCTCGACAGCAGCAGGTCGAGGAACACCAGGAAGGCGCCGCTGGCCATGAATAGCCAGGCCGCGAACTGCGACAGGAAGCTGCCGTGCAGCGAGGCCTGGTGGCCCTGGATTGGGTCGAACACCTGCGCGAGGGTCATGCCGACCTGGGTGTCGATGATGTTGCCGGCGGCGCTGATCGCCCAGAACACCATGCCGAAGCAGAAGCCGATCGCGACCCCGATGAACAGTTCCTTGAGGATGATCGGCGCCCAGGCGAAGGTGCCCAGGGTATTGAGCGGCACGCCGTTCATCGCCACCGGGATGGCGATGATCGCCAGGCTGACCATGAAGCTGTTGCGCACCAGCGGCGGCATGTTCTCCGAGGTGAGCAGCGGCAGCATCATGAACGCGCCGATCACCCGCGGCAGCACCAGCCCGAGCGCGAGCAGGATGTTGCCGACCGAATCGAAATTCATCGCCTGCCGCGCCTCAGTGCCGGACCAGGCCCGGGAAGTCGATGAAGATGCGGTCGGCGAAGGTGTACAGGGTGCCGCCGATCATCGACGCGGTGACGAACAAGGTCACCACGATCACCGCGAACTTGATCGCGTAGGCGAAGGTCTGCTCCTGCAACTGGGTCGCGGCCTGGATGAAGGCCACCACCAGGCCCACCACGGCCGCGGCCACCACCGGCGGACCCGACAACAGCAGGGTCAGCCACAGGGCCTGTTTGGTGAGTTCTAGCATGTCGCCCATGAGCAGGTGCCGGGAGTCGGGAATGGGGAATGGGGAATCGGAAAAGCGCAGGAGCGGAACTTAGGGGGCGGCGGCTCGGTGGACGCGGCCAAAGCCGCTCTCACGATTCCCGATTCCCCATTCCCGACTCCCGGCCTCACCCGCCATAGGTCAACACCAAGCCATGCACCAGCTTGGCCCAGCCGCCGATCAGCACGAACAGCAGCAGCTTGAACGGCAGCGAGACGGTGGTCGGGGACAGCATCATCATGCCCAGCGAGAGCAGGATGTTGGACACCACCAGGTCGATGATCAGGAACGGCAGGAAGATCAGGAAGCCGATCTGGAACGCGGCGGTGAGCTCGCTGACGGTGAAGGCTGGAATCACGACGATGAAGTCGTTGACCGAGATGTCGCCGCGCGCGGCCGGCGGCAGCAGGCGCTGGGCGCTGCGCAGGAAGAACGCGCGCTCGGCGTCGCTGGAGTGCTTGATCAGGAACTTGCGCAGCGGCTCCTTGCCGGCGTCCATCAGCGCCAGCAGGCGCGCGGTGTCCATCTTGCCGCCGGAGCTGAGCAGGGCCGAGGGCGGCTTGCTCGCGCCGGCGGCCGCGGCCGGAGCGGCCGGCGGCGCGGCGACCGGGGTGGCGGTGGTGCTGAAGCCGACGCTGGTGTTGGCGGCCAGCGCGCCCGGCGCGGTTGCGGCCGGCGCGGCCGTGCCGGCCGGTACAGCCGCGGGCGCTGCGCCGGCGGGGGCGGCTGCGGTCGGCGCTGCAGTCGCCGCAGCGGCCGCGGGCGGCGCGCCGGTGCCCGGCGGCTGGCCCTGGGTCGCGCTCGCCGCCGGCTGGCCGCTCATGCGCGCGTTGATCGCGTCATGGGTCTCCAGGATCACCGGATACATCACGTAGATCGACAGCACGATCGCCAGGCCGTTGATGACCACGTTCGGCGGCACCTGCTGCAGGCCCAGCGCGTTGCGCAGCAGGCTCAGCACGACCACGATCTTGGTGAACGAGGTCACCATGACCGCGACGAACGGGGCCAGCGCCAGGCTGACCACCGTCACCAGCACCAGCGCCGGCGAGAACGAACTGAAATCCATCGGTCAGCTCCAGCTGATCAGCCGCACGCCCAGGGTGTCGCCGACCGCGACGATCTCGCCGCGCCCGGCGTCGCGGCCGTTGGCGCGGATCACCACGTTCGCGCCTTCCAGCCGCGAGGGCAGGGCGAACACGTAGCCGGGCTGGAAGCCCGCCAGTTCCTGGTATTTGCATTCCAGCCGGCCGAGGTCGAAGTCGAGCCGGACCGGCACGTCGGGCGCAGTGGGTTCCGCGGACTCGGGGGCGGCGGACTCGGTGTCGGACATCGCGGAAGTCTCCTGGTGCGTGGCAAGGGTCAAGGGCGGGCCGTCGATGCGCCAGCCGTCGGCGTTCGCGCTCAGCGGCCAGGCGTAGCCGGGCACGTGCGCCTGCACCGGCGGCGGGCGCTGGGCGTTGCCGATCACCAGCACGTCGCCCGGACGCAACTGGCGGAAATGGTCGTAACGCAGCTGCGGGCCGTTCCAGCGCAGCGCGACCGGCACCGGCAGGTCGCCCCAGCGCGCCAGCGCGTTGGGGTCCTGGGCCGATTCGACGATGTCCGAGCGCGACAGCAACTGCCCGACCCAGTTCACCGGCAGGCGCAGGGTGCCGCGGCTGAGCAGGTGCTGGCCGGAGGGATCGGCGATCGCGAACGCCAGCCACAGCCCGTCGAGTTCGGCCTCGGCTTCGGCGTGGGCGGCGCGGATCGGGTCGTTGTCGTCGGCGACCGGAATCAGCGCCACGTCGATGGCCTGGCTGAGCTTCATCAGCTGCGCCTCGTGGGCCAGGCTCCAGGCCAGCAGGCGCGAGCGGCCCTGGTAATCGCTCCAGTGCAGGCCGGTGTCGGCCTCCTGGCTCAGGCTGCTTTCGAAATGCAGCTTGATCCGCGCGCCGTCGCCTTCCAGGGTGAAGACCTCGCCGTGCACCGGCTGCGCCGGCACGAACTGCAGCCAGGCGCCGTCGCGGGTCGGCCAGCGCTGGCGCAGCGCGAACACGTCGCGCAGGGCTTCGGCCTGCCAGGGGTGCAGCGCCGGCAGGCGTCCGCGCACCGGCGCGGCGGCGGGATGCGCGGCGGGCGCGATCGCTTCGCTCGTCTCAACCATGTCCCAGCGCCACCTTCATCAGTTCGGGCAGCGAGCGTACCCCGAGTTTGTTCATCATGTTCGATCGATGCAGTTCCACGGTCTTGACGCTGATGCCGAGCACGTCGGCGATGATCTTGTTCGGCTTGCTCGCCACCACCAGGTCCATGACCTGGCGCTCGCGCGGGCTGAGCCGGGACAGGCGGTCGTCGCCGCCGTCGGCGCCGGCGTGCTGGCGGGCGTGGGCCATCGCGGTGCGCAGCGCGTCGATCAGGGTGTCGTCGTTGAAGGGCTTCTCGAGGAAGTTGGACGCGCCCTTGCGCATCGCCTCGACCGCCAACGGCACGTCGCCGTGCGCGGTCACGAACACCAGCGGCAGGCCGATGCCGCGCCGGCGCAGCTCTTCCTGCAGCTGCAGCCCGCTCATCAGCGGCATGCGGATGTCGCTGACGATGCACTGCGCGCCGCCGCCGCCCTGGCGTTCGCCGGCGAAGGTCTCCAGGAAGGCCGGGCCCGAGGGGTAGGCCAGCACTTCGAATCCGGCGGTTTCCAGCAGCCAGGCGGTCGACTCGCGGAAGCCGTCGTTGTCGTCGATCAGGTAGATCCGAGCTTCGGTCATGGGCGAACCCTCGCGCCCCGGCGCCGCGCACGGCACGCGCCCGCGCGCCCGGCGGAGCCGGCGGCGGGGACGAACGGGGCGCGGGACGGGGTCATCGGCGTCATCGGCGGTGCGCGCATCGAGGCCGAGGCCGGTCCGGCGCGCGGAGCGGATCCGGGCGCGACGATATAACCCGACAGGCCGGGGCGGCGGTCGTGACCTTTGTCATGCCCGTGGCCAAAGGCGCAACCCAGGCCATCAATTGCGGGCCTCGTAGCGCGGCAGGGTGAAGCCGAACACGCTGCCGCCGCCCTCGCGCGGTTCGAAGAACAGCCGGCCCTGGTGGTACTCGACGATCGAGCGGCAGATCGCCAGGCCGATGCCGAGGCCGTCGGTCTTGGTGGTGAAGAACGGCGAGAACAGCTGGTCCTGCTCGGCCGGGCTGAGCCCGGCGCCGCGGTCGGACACCCGCACCTCGACCTGGTCGTCGAGGTTCATGCGCGCGTCGATGCGCAGCTCGCGCTGCGCGGTCGGGATGTCGCGCATCGCCTCGATCGCGTTCTTGACCAGGTTCAGCAGCACCTGCTCGATCATCACCCGGTCGGCGAACACCGGCGCCAGCTGCGCCGGCAGGCCCAGGTCGATGCGCAACTGCAGGCGCTCGGCCTCCAGCCGCAGCAGCTCGAGCACGGTCGCGGCGATCTGGCCCAGGTCGTGGGCGTCGCGGCGCGGCTCGCGCGCGCGCACGAACTCGCGCACCCGCGCGATCACCGCGCTGGCGTGCTCGGCCTGGGTGCGCGCGGCCTGCAGGGCGCGTTCGACCTGGACCGGGCCGCCGGCCTGCTCGACCAGGCGCAGGCTGCCGTTCAAGTAATTCATGATCGCCGCGAGCGGCTGGTTCAGCTCGTGCGCCAGGGTCGCGGCCATCTCGCCGACCGACATCATGCGCGAGGTGAACAGCAGCTTCTCCTGGCGGGTCTTGTGCGAGTCCAAGGCCTCGATGCGTTCGCTGATGTCGATGGCGGTCAGCACCTGCGCCGGCGCGTCCTGGTGTTCGGCGCGGCCCCAATGCAGGGCGTACCAGCGGCCGCTGTGCGGCGCGCGCACCTCGCGCGGCGCCTCGTCCTCGCCGCCGCCGTGCAGGCGCGCGAGCAGGGCCTCGCGCTGGCCGTGCTCGGCCAATTCGCCGAACTCCTCGCGGTAGCGCGCGTTGCCGGCCAGCAGGCCGCCGTCGGCGCCGAACAGGGCGCAGGCGAACGGCACCGCTTCGAGCAGGCCGGCCTGGGCCGGTGCGGCCGGCGCGGCGCGCGGACCGGTGGACTGGGAAGAAGTCGTGACCATGCTCACATCATTGTCCCGGGCCGGCGCTGCGCGGCGTGAAGCGCGACGAAGGTGGCGGCGGCGCTGCGGGCTGCTACGGTATGGCGCCGCGGCGACGTCGGCCGCGCATTCCCTGTTCCGGTTCCGTCCCGACTCGTCATGCCCATCCCTTTCCTGTCGCGCCCGCTGCTACGCCTTTGCATCGCCCTGGCCGTCTGGCCGTTGCCGGCCGCGGCGGCGCCTGCCGCCAAACCCGCGAGCCCTGCCGAACCGCCGTCGTTCTTCTTCGAACTGCTATCGATCATGCTGCCAGTGGCGGTGGTCCTGGTCGGCCTGGTCGCGGTCCTGTACTACCTGCGCAAGCGCCATGGCCTGACCGCGCGCGATGCGCCGTTAACGATCCTGCAGGTGCTGCCGGTCGGCCCGCGCGAACGCATCGTGGTGCTGCGCACGCGCAGCGGCCGCGCCCTGGCGATCGGCGTCGGCGGGCAATCGCCGAACCTGATCGCCGAACTCGACCCCGCCGACATCGCTCCGGCGGCGGCCGATGCCGGACCAGCCCCGGATCGCAACGCGGAACAGGCCTCGTCCGCGGCCGAACCCGAATCGTGACCAACCGGACCCTACGTTAGTCGAACGCGGTGACGCAATTGCGCACGCGCTCACAAAAATAGCCATGAATGCGCGCGAATGTAGCCGTCCGTGAACAAGTTGGCGTGATTGTGCGCAAGTCGTACAAATTGCATCTCGTTCATACAAATGATGACAAACAGCACTTAGTATCGGCCGTCCGAACCGGGATCGTGTTGAGGACAGGCGCCATGCATGGGTGCTCAGGGATACGTGACAAAGCAGTGACTGCTTTCACCGTTCGAGACAGGGCCGACTTCCTTCCGATCGTCAGCCGCGGCCAGACCCCGCGGGCTGGCGCGTCCCCGTCTGCGCGCCCGCACGGCCCCGCCACGATCGTCGCCGTCTCCATCGCCAGGGTCCGGGGCTGACCGAATGCGCGCATTGCTGAGCTCGTTGATCGCCGCACCGCCCGGCACCCAGCCGCGTCGCCGCGCGGGCTACAGCGACGTGGTCCTGGCCGCGGCCGCGGTGACCATCATCGGGGTGATGATCCTGCCGCTGCCGCTGGCGATCATCGACACCCTGGTCGCGGTCAACATCGCGATCGGCTTCGGCCTGTTGCTGATCGCGCTGTACATTCCGACCCCGGTCGCGTTCTCCAGTTTCCCCAGCGTGCTGCTGCTGACCACGCTGTTCCGCCTGTCGCTGTCGATCGCGATCACCCGCTCGATCCTGCTCGAAGCCAACGGCGGCCACATCGTCGAGACCTTCGGCAGCCTGGTCGCCGGCGGCAACCTGGTGGTCGGCTTCGTGGTGTTCCTGATCATCACCGTGGTCCAGTTCATCGTCATCGCCAAGGGCGCCGAGCGCGTGGCCGAGGTCGCCGCGCGCTTCACCCTCGACGCCATGCCCGGCAAGCAGCTGTCGATCGACTCGGACCTGCGCGCCGGCCTGATCGACAAGGACGAGGCCAAGCGCAAGCGCCGCCTGCTGGAAGTGGAAAGCCAACTGCACGGCAGCCTCGACGGCGCGATGAAGTTCGTCAAGGGCGACGCCATCGCCGGCATCGTCATCATCATCATCAACCTGCTCGGCGGCCTGGCGATCGGCGTGCTGCAGAAGGGCATGCCGCTCAGCGACGCGACCCACACCTACAGCATCCTGACCATCGGCGACGGCCTGGTCTCGCAGATCCCGGCCATCCTGGCCACGATCGCCGCCGGCCTGGTGGTGACCCGCACCGCCGGCGACGAGGACGACCGCCACCTCGGCGAGTCGATCACCCGCCAGGTCTCCGGCCAGCCGCGCGTGCTGCTGATCACCGGCTGCCTGTCGTTCGGCATGGTGTTCGTGCCGGGCTTCCCCAAGCCGGTATTCCTGTTGCTGTCGCTGGTGCTGCTCGGCGTCGCCGCCTGGCGCTACCGGCACCACCATGCGGTGCTGCGGCGCGCGTTCAAGGTGCCCGAGGGCGAGCTGGCGGTCGACGAGAAGCCGGTCAACCAGGACGAAGTCGCGCCGCCGGCGCCGTTGCAGCTGGAGCTGTCGCCGTCGCTGGCGGCCGCGTTCGGCGAGACCGCCGCGCGCACCCGTCTGGTCGAGGTCGCGCGCCGGCTGCGCGAGGAGTACGGCGTGCCGCTGCCGGTGCCGAGCCTGCGCATCGCCGCCGAGCTGGACAACGGCGACGGCCTCGGCGGCTACCGCCTGACCGCGTTCGGCGCGCGCATCGCCTTCGGCCGGCTGTCGCCGAACGCGCAATTCCGCCCGGCCCGCGCCGGCGATGCCAACGCGCCCAAGCTGGCCGGGTTCTTCCCGCCGCTGGCCGGCGAATGGACCGGCCAGACCGGCGGCGACATCCGCGACGGCCTGAGCACGGTGGTCGAGCACTGCCGTGCGGCGCTGGAACGGCGCATGGGCAGCTTCATCGGCATCCAGGAAACCTCCAACCTGTTCGGGCGCATGCAGCGCGACTACCCCGACCTGGTCAAGGAAATGCTGCGCGTGGTCGCGCCGCAGCGGGTCGCCGACGTGCTGCGCCGGCTGGTCGAGGAGGGCGTGCCGATCCGCAACCTGCGCGACGCGTTCGAGGCGATCACCGACGTCGGCGGGCGCGAGAAGGACGTGGTCCTGCTGACCGAATACGTGCGGGTCGCGCTGAAACGCGAAATCGCCGACCGCTACGCCGACGGCGAACGCACCATGCAGGTGCTGCTGATCCATCCCGAACTGGAGGATCGCCTGCGCCAGTCGGTGCGCGTCACCGGCGGGGCGACCCAGCTGGCGATCTCGCCCGAGTTGGCCGGCCGGCTCGGCGCCGAGGTGCGTTCGCATCTGGGCCGCCAGGCCGACGGAGTCAAGCCGGTGCTGCTGTGTTCACTGGACGTTCGCCGCCATCTGCGCAAGCTGCTGGAGATCGATTTCTTCGAACTGCCGGTGTTGTCCTACCAGGAACTCGCGCCCGATCTGCGGATCGTGCAGGCGGGCCAGGTCAACGCCTGACGGAGCCCCGACGATGCCCAGCCGTCCCCTCCATCGCCGCGCAGCCCTTCCTGTCCATCTTCGGCCGGCAGTCCCGCGCGCATCGCGCGTCCCGGCCCGTTGCGCCGCCTGCCATGGCGGCGCCGAGTAGGAGTCCGCCATGTCTTCCCCCGACCCGAACACCGAACCCACCATCGACGCCGGCCGCGAGCCGCGCCCCGCCGCCGCGCCCGCGGTGAGCGTGCTGCGCATCGTCTCCGGCCTGCACGCCGGCGCCAGCCGGCCGTTGTCGGCGCAGGAAACCCTGTTGATCGGCAGCGGCAGCGACTGCGACATCGTCCTGTCCGACCCCGGCGTCGCTCCGCACCACGCTTTCATCATGCGCATGGGCGGCACGATCTCGCTGCGCGCGGTCGACGCGCCGCTGCAGATCGACGGCCAGTCGCTGACCCCGGGCGACCCGGCCGAACTCAGCGCGATGCAGCGCGTCGACCTGGGCAGCGCCTCGCTCGCGGTCGGCGCCGCCGAGGATCCGGCCTGGGCCGCGATCCTGCCGCAGCACCTCAGCGACACCGCCCGCCCGCCGCGCTCGTCGATGCGCCATCTGCCGCTGATCGCCGGCCTGGCCGCGCTGTCGCTGGTGTCGGTGGCGATCGCCGCGGCGGTGATGCCGGGCTTCGAGAAGGAGCCCACCGCGACCGAACTGGCCACGCCGCTGATCAAGGAGTTCTCGATCCTCGGCGGCCGGGTGGTCGAGCACGAGGACGGCAGCGTGGTGGTGACCGGCACGGTCAAGGACGCCGCCACCCGCGAGATGATCCGCAAGCGCCTGGCCACCGACAACGTCGCCGCGCGCCTGGACCTGCGCACCGGCGACGACATCGCCGCCGACGTGCGCGAGGTGCTGCGCAGCCAGGGCCTGAGCACCGAAACCAAATACCTGGGCAACGGCGACGTCGAAGTCGCCGGCCGCTTCGAAGACGAAGAGGCGTTCCGGCGCGCGGTCGCCTCGCGCGCGATGCGCGACGTCAACGGCGTGCGCCGGGTGATCCCGCGCAATCTGTCCGACCAGCCCGCGGCCGGGCCGAGCCTGCCCGAGCCGGCCAAGAAGCCGGCCAGCAGCGAGCCGACCCGGATCGTGCAGATCGTGCGCGGCGAGTCGCCGCACGTGGTCGACGTCGACGGCAACAAGTACGAGGCCGGCGATACGCTGCCCGACGGCCGCAACCTGATGGTGATCGGGGCCAAGGTCTGGGCGATGAACAAGCTGACCAACCTGGCCGAAGAGATCAAGGCCAAGCCGCTGACCGCGGCCGAGCTGGCCGCCGCCGCCGCGCCCGCGAGCGAGCCTGCGGCCGCGCCGGCGCCGAGCGGCACCGCTGCGGCCGCGCCAGCCGCTACGCCTACGCCCGCGACGGCGCCGCAGGCCACCGCCGCCGGCCCGGTTCAGGCGCCGCCGGCCAAGCCCGCCGCGGCTCCGGCCGCGGTCGCCGAAGCGCCGGCCAAGCCGGCCGCGACCCGGCGCTAGGGGGACCCAGGGTTTTCACTAGGTGGTTTCGCGACTCACGAACCGGTTTCATTAGGCTCGGCAACATCCATCCGTAGTTCCACGCCATTCAGCGGCCTCGCCGCACTCCGCAGGAGAGACGTCAATGAGCAACAACACGGTTAACCCCGCCAACGGCGCCGGCCTGGTGAACACGTTCATCGCCAACGCCAACAACTCCAACAACGTCAGCGTGTCGCGCGGCGGCGGCGGCGGTGCCGTCGGCGGCGGTGGCGGCGGCAGCTGGTACGAAGCCATGTCCAAGGCCTGGGGCGCCACCCTGGACTCGCAGGCCGCGCGCATCACCGACCTGTCCGGCCAGATCGGCGGCGGCAACGACCAGCCTTCGAGCATGGTCGCGCTGACCGCGGAGAGCCTGCGCATGCAGTTCATCTCCAACAACGCCGCCACCTCGCAGAACAGCGTCGGCGATTCGCTGAAGACGCTGGCCTCGCGCAGCGGCTGATATCGGCGCCTCGCGGCCCGACGTCGCCGCAGCCTGCCGGAACGGCACCCGGGTCCTCGGACCCGGGCGTCGGCGGTGGTGCGGGGCGGGCGACGGCCGCAGCGTCGAGCGTCGTTTCGTTTCTTTGTTCGTTCGGACCCCACGTTTCAGGAGAACAGGGCCATGATCGAAGCCATTCAAGTCGCGGCTCCCGCCGCTCAGCCGGCCGCGGCCTCGCCGGCCCAGTCGCCGCAGGCCTCGGCCTACGACGTACGCGAGTTCGCCGCAGCGTTCGACCGCGGCGCCTCGCCGGCGGCGCAGGGCGGCAGCGCCCAGACCGCCGCGACCGGCGCCACCGAGCCCTCGCAGGGCACGCGCGCCGTGCTCGCCGCGCTCGACAACCTCAACGGCGGCGCCGACAAGATCGACGCCATGTCCAAGACCATGTCGGCCAACGCCGCGGACCTGACGCCGGGCGAGATGATCCAGATGACCATGCGCTGCCACCAGTTCATGTTCACCTCGCAGCTCACCTCGAACGTCGCCAATCGCACGTCGGACGGCATCCAGCAGCTGTTCCGTCAGCAGTCGTAATTCGTCATCCAACGGGGGATGCATGGGTAGGGCCTCAGGCTTCAACGCGGTACGAGTCGTGGCGGCCCTGCTGGCCTGCCTGCTGATGATCGGCTGCACGCGCACCACGCTGTACAGCCAGTTGGACGAGCAGCAGGCGAACGAACTGATGGCGGCGTTGCTGGACGCCGGCATCCCCGCCGAAAAGGACCCCTCGCCGAGCAAGACCGGCTGGGAGGTCATGGTCAATCGCGGCGACATTCCGTACGCGATGCAGGTGCTGAACTCGCGCGGCCTGCCGCGCGCCCAGTACCGCTCGCTCGGCGAGGTGTTCAAGAAGGAGGGCTTCGCCTCCTCCGCGCTGGAAGAAAAGGCGCGCTACCTCTACGGCCTGTCGCAGGAACTCTCGCGCACGCTTTCGCGCATCGACGGGGTGGTCGAGGCGCGCGTGCACATCGCCCTGCCGGACCGCGATCCGCTCGGCGGCAACGTCCAGGACTCTTCGGCTTCGGTGCTGGTGTTCGAGCGCCCGGGCCAGAGCCTGCGCGACCGCGAGACCGACATCAAAGTGTTCGTCAAGGACAGCGTCGAGGGCCTGGACGACGTCAACAAGGTGACGGTGAAGTTCTTCACCGTGACCGCACCGCCCAAGGTGCATCAGAGCGGCGGGCCGTTCGCGGCCGTGCTCGGCTCGATCGACCTCAGCGCGGTCATCATCGGCGGCGCGGTGCTGGTGCTGCTGGCCATCGCCGCGTTCTTCCTGACCCGCATGCGTTCGCGCTTCGGCGCCGCCGCCGAGCCGGTCAGCAACGCCCGCAGCGGGGTATGGAACGGATGAGCGCGACGGCGCTGAAGACGATCCTGGCCGAAGTCGATCCGAGCTGGATCGGCGTCGGCGAGGACGCGCTCGCGCCGGAACTGCTCGACCACGCGCGCGGCAGCGCGCTCGGCCGCCGCCTGGTCGCGCGCTGGCTCGCCGCCGACGCGCCGGCGCTGTTGGCGCCGCAGCCTGGCGACGGTTTCGGCGCCGCCGCGCGGCGTTGGCCGCGCCAGCGCATGAACCGGCTGGTGCGCGACCTCGGTGCGCTCGCCTACGCGCCGGCGATACGCTCCGAAGTCCGGCGCGAGCCGGTGCGCCGGCTCAAGCAGGCGCTGGACAACAGCTACCTGCTGGCGCTCGACAGCCTGGTCTGGGACGGCAAGGTCCAGGCCCAGCTCGGCGCCCAGCTGAGCGCCGAACTCGACGCGGCGCTGCGCGCCAGCGACGACGATCACCTGCTGTTCGACCTGCTCGACCGGCGCGGCCGCACCGAGTTGCGGCTGTGGGCCGAACGCCGCGACCCCGGCCTGGCCGACTGGTCGCGGCTGCTGCTGCCGCGCACCACCCATGAGGCCGCTTCCAATCTGCGCGGGCACCTGCCGCCGGAAGCGGTCGAACGTCTCTACGCCCACCACGGCGCGCGTCCGCTGGCCGCCTGAGCCGCCGCGCGCCCCGTTCCGGAACCGCCATGCACGCCGACCCGCTCGCCTCCGTCGCCACGCCGTCCGCCGCTTCCGCCGCGGCGAGCGCCGCCGACGGCAGCGCCCGCCGGCTCCAGCCCGGCCGCGGCGGCGCGACCGTGGCGGTGTTCGAGCGGCGCCAGTTCGAACGCGCCGTCGCCGGCACCGTGGTGCCGGCCAGGCAGTGGAACGCGATCGCCGAACTCGACCAGATGCTGGCGCGGGTCAACGCGCTGTACGCCGAGGCCGGCGAAGAGATCAAGCAAGCCCGCGAGGCCGGCTATGCGGCCGGCTTCGCCGAAGGCCTGGCGCGCGCCCAGCAACAGATGGCGCAGCAGCTGGCCGACCTCAACGAACGCCGCGCGCGCGTGCTCGCCGACGCCGGCAGCCGGGTCACCGAGCTGGCCTGCGCGATCGTCTCGCGGATCTCGCCCGATTTCGACGCGCGCAGCGTGGTGCCGCCGCTGGTGATGCACGCGGTCGAGGCCGCCCAGGCCGAACAGTTCCTGCTGATCCGGGTCCACCCCAGCGTGCGCGAGGAAGTCGCCAAGGGCTTGGGCCTGGTGCGCCAGGCGCACCCGGTGGTCGGGGTGATCGAGCTGGTCGACGACGAAAGCCTGGACAAGCTCAGCTGCGTGGTGGTCTCGGAAGTCGGCGAAGTGCGCGCCGGCGTGGCCCAGCAGATCGAGGCGATCCGCCTGGCCCTGTCGGGCGCCGAGTACGGCGCCGAACACGCGGAGCCGGCGCCGTGAACGCCGCCCGCCGCCACGCGCGGAGCGGGCGATGAGCAGCCTGCCGCGCCTGGTGCTGCAGCCGGCGCCCACGCCGGTGTCGCAGCAGGACCCGCTGATCGCCGCGCTGGCGCGGGTGCCCAAGGTGGTGCGCGTGGGCAAGGTCGCCGAGGCCTACGGCACCATGATCCGCGCCACCGGGCTGAAGGCGATGATCGGCGAGCTGTGCGAGCTGCGCAGTCCGCGCGACCGCCAGTTCCGCCTCGCCGCCGAAGTGGTCGGCGTGTCGCGCCAGTACACCCTGCTGACTCCGCTCGGCCCGCTCGACGGCGTCGCCCACGACACCGAAGTCGTCGCCACCGGCCGCCAGGCCTCGGTGCGCTGCGGCGACGGCCTGCTCGGGCGCATCCTCGACGCCAACGGCGAGCCGCTCGACGGCCGCGGCGGCCTCGGCCCGACCGTGCAAGTGCCGATCTACGCCGCCTCGCCCAATCCGCTGGCGCGGCAGCTGATCGAGCGCCCGTTCGCCACCGGCGTGCGCGCGCTCGACACCCTGATCACCGCCGGCGTCGGCCAGCGCCTGGGCATCTTCGCCGTCGCCGGCGGCGGCAAGAGCACCCTGCTGGGCATGCTCGCGCGCGGCGGCGACGCCGACGTCAACGTGATCGCCCTGGTCGGCGAGCGCGGCCGCGAGGTCAACGAATTCATTCACGACAACCTCGGCGAAGCCGGGTTGCAGAAGTCGATCATCGTCGTCGCCACCTCCGATCGGCCGGCGCTGGAGCGCAGCCGCGCGGCCTGGGTCGCGACCGCCATCGCCGAATACTTCCGCGACCGCGGCAAGCGGGTGATGCTGCTGGTCGACTCGGTGACCCGCTTCGCCCGCGCCCTGCGCGACGTCGGCCTGGCGATCGGCGAACCGCCGGCGCGGCGCGGCTTCCCGCCGTCGGTGTTCAGCCAGATGCCGCGCCTGTTCGAGCGCGCCGGCAACAACGACAAGGGCAGCATCACCGCGTTCTACACCGTGCTGATGGAAGGCGAGGACGGCGACGACCCGGTCGCCGAGGAAGTGCGCTCGATCCTCGACGGCCACATCGTGCTGTCGCGCAAGCTCGCCGCGGCCTACCACTACCCGGCCATCGACGTGCTGGTCAGCCTCAGCCGCACCATGCCGCGGGTGGCCGACGAGGCCCACCAGCGCGCCGCCGGCCAGTTGCGCAAGTACCTGGCCAAACACCAGGACATCGAACTGCTGCTGCAGCTGGGCGAGTACAAGCGCGGCAGCGACCCGGAGGCCGACATCGCGATCGAGAAGATCGGCCCGATCCGCAAGCTGCTGCAGCAGCCCTCCGGCGACCTGGCCGACTACAAGCAGTCCATCGACGCCTTGCGCAGGTTGTTCGCATGAAGCGCTATCCCCTGCACACGCTGCTGCAACTGCGCGCGCACCGGGTCGAGACGGCGCGGATGCTGGTGCTCGAGCGCCAGCGCCAGGTGCAGGAGAAGCAGGACGCCTGCACCCGCATCCAGGGCGAGATCGACGCGATCCGCGACGAGCGCGCGGCGCAGCGCCTGCGGCTGCTGGATCCGCCGCCGCCGGGCGTGCCCTGGCCGATGGCGATGTCGCAGCGCGAAGCGCATATCGACCACCTCGGCGAGCTCGGCGTCGCCGCCCAGCAGCGCCTGCAGGAAGCGCAGGGCAAGCTGCGCGAGGCCGAAGCGGCGCTGGACGAGTCGCGCAAGGCGTTCTTCCGCGCCAAGGCGCGGCTGGACGCGCTGGAAAAACGCAAGGACTTGTGGCGCAAGGAGCAGAACCTGCAGCACCAGCGCCGCGAGGAAGCCCTCACCGCCGATCTGATGATGGCCCAGCGCCAGCATACGAACGGCCCCTTCTGAACCGAGGTCGCCATGAGCATGATCCGCAACAGCTCCTCGTCGTCCGAATCCGATTCGGCCAAGCGCAATGAGGCCGCCGAGCAGGCCAAACAGCCGCGCGAACAGCCGCGCCAGCCGGCCGCGCCGGAGAGCGTCGACCAGTTCCGCCACCTGATGCAGCAGCGCCAGGGCGCGTTCGCCCAGTCCGGCGCGCAGAGCCAGGACGCGGCCCAGGACAGCGGCTTCGGCCTGCTGGAAGGCGAGGGCGAGGCCGCCGAGCAGACCAGCCAGCGCCTGATCGGCGACTCGGTGCGCGAGCGCGCCGCGACCAACACCGCCCGCCATCACGCGGTCGGCGAACGCGGCCATGAGGAATCGCGCCAGGCCGGCGGCGAACGCGCCGATGCCTCGCTGCCGCCGGCCGAGGCGTCGGCGATGTGGCAGGCGCAGTTGGCGATGCGCGACGCCGCCACCCAGACCCAGCCGACCCAGCCGACCTCGAACGCGGCCGCGTTCGCCGACCTGGTCGAGCGCCACGTGCGCCAGCTCGCGGTCAGCGACGGCGGCGCCAGCGGCGAAGACAACCAGGTCCTGTTGCGTCTGGCCGACGACACCCTGCCGGGCACCGACTTGCTGCTGACCAAGACCGCCGAGGGCTGGCAGTTGCGCGCCGACGTGCGTTCGCGCTCCAGCTTTGATGCGATCCGCGAGGCCGGACCGGAACTGGCGCGCCGCTTCGCGGCGCGCAACCTCGGCCAGCTCAGCATCGATCCGCATTTCCACGGCTGACCGCGAGCCGCTCGCGCCGCGCGCCCTCGTCGGCGCGCGGCAGGAGACCGCCATGGCCCCGTCCACGACTATTGCCGTTCATGCAGCCGTTCACGCCGCCGCGCTGCGCGCCGCCCTGGCCGCGTCGCTGTGCGCGGCCGGCATGAGCGCCGCCGCGGCGCAGGACAACGCGCCGCTGATCGACGGCGTCGGCGCCTATACCCATTCGCAGATCATGCGCCACCGCGGCGAGGCCGAACCCGAGCGCGGCGACCGGCGCGCGCCGCTGCGCACCACGCCCAAGCCGGCCCCGGCGCGCAGCGCCGCCGCGCAACTGGACAGCCTCGCCTTCGCCCCGCAGCCGGCGGTGTCGGCGGCGCTCAACGCCGCTTTCGCCGACAGCCTGACCGGGCGCCGGCCGAGCCTGGACAGCGAGGTGCTGCGCGACATCGACGGCGCCTTCGAGCGCCATCCGCAGTTCCGCGCCCTGCTGGCGCGGCAGATCGGCGGCGACGACCGCGAGCAAGTGCTGCAGGCCCTGCAGTCCGGCCGGTTGCAGGCCCAGTTCGGCCAGCGCCTGCGCGCGCACGGCTACTCCACCCGCAACTTCGGCGACGTGCTCAACGCCTTCATGGTCTACGGCTGGACCCTGGCCAACGACGGCGCGCGCAGCGATCACCAGGCGGCGTTCGCCGGCTTGCGCGCGCGCCTGGCCGACAGCCTGGCGCGCGGACAGAAGCTGACCTCGATGCGGCCGCAGCAATTGCAGGAAGCGGCCGAGCTGTACGGCCTGATCGCGACCTTGGCCAACGCCGCCTGGCAGAACGCGCGCGGCCCGGCCGAGCGCGCCAGCCTGCGCGACGGCATGACCGCGATCGGACGCACGGTCGGCATCGATTTCCGCGCGGTGGCATTGCGCGACGGAGGCTTCGCGCCCAAGCGCTGAGCGGCGCGCCGACCTGGGGGCGGCCCGAGGATTCGCCGCCGCGCGCGACTGGCGATACTGCGCGGTCGCGACGGAAATCCGCACCGCGTCGAAGATCGGCGCGGGTGCGCTTCCGATGCGGCGCGGGCGCGTTGTCTACTGTTCCGTTCGAATACGTTTCGTTTTCACCATCAGTTGCGACAGGAGAGTCCGATGTCCCAGCCCTTCACCCCGACCCAGGAGCAGCGCGATCAGATGGTCGCCGACTTCGAGGCCCTGCTGCGCGAGCAGTCCGGCATCGACGCGGCCGATCGCGACGCGCTGATGCACCACTTCACCCGCGCCCTCGACGAAGCCAAGCCGGACGATGTCGCCGACCCGCAGGCGCTGATGGCCAACCTCAGCCAGACCCTGGACGTGCTGCAGGAGAACCGGGTCATCCAGGCCGGCGACCGCGACGGGCTCAGCAAGGCCTTCGCCGAGCCGCTGAACAACCCGACCGTGAAGCGCGCGCTCGAGTTCGCCCAGCGCCGCCAGCGCGACGGCGAGGAGCAGGCGCTGGAGTGGCTGCAGTCGCAGGCCGACGGCGAAAACGCGGGCAGCAAAGGCAGCAGTGCGACCCCGGCGCCGCCGGCGGGCCTGCCGTCCTCGCTGGGCGCCAAGCGCCCGGTCAAGACCTACCGCTGAACCCGGCTCGGCGCGGAGCGTGAGAGCCCTCACATTCCGCGCCCCTCGGCCCGGTTTCCCCTAGGGAACGCCCCAGCTGTACAGGCTTCGGCCCGGGCCGATAATTCACCCACCAAGTCATTCAATCCCGCTTCCGCACCGAAACGCGACAAGCGGCTGATATCGCCAAATCACCAGGGAGAGTGTCATGTCGGACATCAATGCCTCGTACGCTCAGTTTTCGCAGCAGCAGATGGTCGATAGCGCCGGCGTCGACGAGACCGGCGGTTCCAAGCGCGGCGGCCGTGCAGGCGCGGCGGGCGGCTGGCTGGTGGCGTTCGCCACCGCGATGGGCAAGCTGATCGAAAAGGCCGGCGAAGCGCTCATGAACAAGGCCGAGGCCATCGGCGACAAGCCGACCGCGGCCGACTCGACCGAGCTGACCGTGCAGAGCCAGATGTACTCGATGTTCATCAACGCCGTCAGCACCGCGCTGAAGACCATGGGCGAAGCCCAGGGCGCGATGGCCAAGCGCAACTAAGCGCTCAAGCCGCACCGACTCCGAGTCGCGCGAACGCCGGGCCTTCGGGCCCGGCGTTTTCGTTTGTGCGGGGGGCGGGATTGGTGATTCGGTATTGGGGATTCGTCCGGGCATTTGCACGGCAGCTGACAAGTCGCGCGAACAAAGGGGTAGGAGCGGCGCGAGCCGCGACCCAGAACGTGCAGGCACCGCCCGGCCGTCGTCGTCCATCGACGCCGGGCGCCATCGCCTGTAGGAGCGGCGTCCCACAGGCATTTCCTTCGGTCATAAGCCGCGACGGGGACGCGCAGACGCGCAACCGCTTCGCTGCCGACCGAGACGACGCCACCAGGGATAGGAGCGGCGCAAGCCGCGACCCAGGACGCGCAGGCATCGCCCGGCCGTCGTCGCCCATCGACGCCGAGCACCATCGCCTGTAGGAGCGGCGTCCCACAGGGATTTCCTTCGGTCATAAGCCGCGACGGGAGCGCGCAGACGCTCCATGAAACGGTGTCACCGATCGAAGCGCCGCGCCGCCCATCGAAGGGCCTCGTCCGCCCCATCGGCCGCAGACAGCGCCGCGGCCGGTCCAACCTGGGGACGATTCAGACGCGACTCACCCGCGCCGGTTCAACCGCCGCCCCAGCAGCCAGGCGCCCGCGGCGACCACCACGCCGATCATCAGCGCGCCGCCGCCGCCGGCGGTGGCGGCCCGGTCGCTGACCAGCTCGCCGGTCGGCAGCAGCATGATCAGCGCCGTCGCCAGGCAGGCATAGGCGACCACGGTCAGCAGCCAGAACAGCCATTGCAGCGCGCGCAGCACTTCGCGGTTGGGCTGGTTCTCGTGGGTCGGGCGATGCACGCCGCCGCGCCCCAGCGTCCACAGCCAATAGGTCAGCGAGGCCGCGTCGACGCGCGCGCCGCGGCCCAGCGGCCGCCGCAGCGGCCCTTCGCCGAGGTAGGCGCCGCCGTTGAGCGCGCTGTCGCCGCGCAGCAACTGCACGCGGTCGTTGAGCGCGGTCGGCAGGCCGCGCGGGTCGTTGGCCGAGGTGTTGACGGTCAGCGGAATCACGTTCGGCGCGGTCGCGTTCTCGGCGTGCGCCGCCGCGGCATTGGCCGCGACCGCCGCCGGCGGCTGGCCGAGCTTCTGCATCATCGCCAACTGGTTGAGCAGGCTCTGCTGCGCGGCCAGCGATTCGCCGTGCGCCATCGCCGCCATCGGCGCGGCGGGCACCGCATTGGCATGCGCCGGCGGCATCGCCAGCGCCGGCGCGGCGGCCTGGGCCTGGCTCGCGGCCTGGGCGCTGGCGACCGGGGTCGGCAATGCGGCGGTCTGGTTAGGCGCGGCCTGCAGCACGTTGACGTTGGCCGGCACCGCGTCGGCGCGGTTCATCGCCGCCGGCGAGGCGGCGAAGCTGCTCAGGGCGCGCTCGGACAGGGTCGGCGCCGGGTACTGGGTGGCCTGGTTGAAGGCCTGCGCCGAATTCGCGCCGTGCGCCGACTGGCCGGGCAGCAGCCGGCTCGGATACGCGGCGATCTGGTCGTCGATCGGCGAGCCCGAGCTGACCACGTTCGGGGTGTTGTGGTTGGAGGTATTGGCGGTGTCGGGCGTGGTCGGGTTGGTGCCCGACGGCGAGGGCCCGTTGCCGGCGTTGTTGTGGTCGCCGCCGTGGTGATTGCCCGAGTCGACGTTGCCGCCCGGATTCGGGCCGCCGTCGTGCGGCTTGGCCAGGCCGGGCGGCAGGCCGCCGTCCAGGCCCGGCGGGCCGTTGCCGCCGGGACCGTGGCCATTGCCGTGGTCGCCGCCCAGGCCCAGGGGATCGGGCAGCCCGTTGGGCCCGCCCAGGCCGGGCAGGGACGGCCGGTTGCCGCCCCCGAACAAGTTTGGCAGCCCTCCCAGCATGGACCTTCTCCCAGCAGAAACCCCGCACCGGCACGGTGCGCCTGTGCAGACGCTAATCCTCCGCCGCGGCGGGGGCATCCTCGGGGCGACCCTAGGTCCCCGTAGTCATTGCGCCGCACGCCCATCGCGCCGCAGCGCCGAAAGCGCCCCCGCCTCCCCACGCCGACTCGGTTCCCTACAAAGAACGTTCCCCCCTTTGAAAAAGGGGGGCAGGGGGGGATTTGCTTTTGCCGTTCGCTGTTTCGGCAACGATGGGCAAGCCAAATCCAAATCCAAATCCAAATCCAAATCCAAAGCCAAAGCCAAAGCCAAAGCCAAAGCAAATCCCCCCTGCCCCCCCTTTTTCAAAGGGGGGAACGGCGATGGCCGCTTCGATGCGAGGCGCCGCTTCATGCTGTTGGCGGATCACCGATCACCGATCTCCAACTCCCAACTCCCAACTCCCAACTCCCGATTCCCGATTCCCAACCAAACGTGGCAACCCAAACCGTTTGCGCTTGCAAAACCTCTTGTTGCCGTCCTGCGCCGAGCGCAGACTGTGTGTGCGGTCTCTACGTCGCGATGCAATGTCGCGATGCGATCGCAGCCACACCGTCTGCCTTACTCCCAACTTCAGGACCATTAGATGAGCCGACTGCCCGGCCTCGATCTGCTGCGCGCGATCGCGATCGTTTGGGTGATGTTCTTCCACGCCGCCGGAGCCGGACTCGGCTCGCCGTATATGCCGATGTCGCAGTTCGGCTGGATGGGCGTGGATCTGTTTTTCGTACTCAGCGGCTATCTGATCGGCTGGCAGGTGCTGCGGCCGTTGAGCCGCGGCGAGCCGCTGGCGTTCGGCGATTTCTATCTGCGCCGCGCGCTGCGCGTGCTGCCCGCGTTCTGGGTGGTGTTGGCGCTGTACCTGTGGCTGCCGGCGTTCCGCGAGCGGCCGGGCATGCAGCCGGCGTGGCAGTTCCTCAGCTTCAGCGTCAACCTGCTGATCGACTACGAACACAACAAAGCGTTCTCGCACGCCTGGTCGCTGTGCGTGGAAGAGCATTTCTATCTGCTGTTTCCGGCCCTGGCGCTGCTGCTGACCCGACGGCCGGCGATGTGGAAGACCGTGCTGCTGGCGGCGTTGCTGGTCGGCGGCGGCATGGCGCTGCGCGCCGCGGTCTGGCAGGCGAGCGTGGACGATGGCGCCAACGCCTGGGTCGAGCGGATCTATTACCCGACCTGGATGCGCCTGGACGGCCTGCTCGCCGGCGTGTTGTTGGCCGCGTTGCGCGCTTATCGTCCGGCGGCATGGCAGGCCCTGCAGCGTCGTGCCGGCAGTCTGGTCCTGCTCGGCCTGGCCCTGGTCGGCGTGGCGATCTGGCTCTCGCGCGAACGCCTCGGGCTGCAGGCCTCGGTGTTCGGTTTTCCGGTGCTGTCCCTCGGCCTGGCCCTGCTGGTCGCGGCGGGCAGCGCCGAGCACCGCTGGAGCGGACGCCTGCGCGTGCCAGGCGCGGCCTGGCTGGCGGCGGCGTCGTTCAGCCTCTACCTGACCCACAAGGCGGTATTCGGCATGGTCGCGCGCGCTTACGGCGATGCGCTGGAGCCGCACGGCCTGCTTGCGTTCGCGGTCTACGCCGGCAGCGCCTTGCTAGCCGGGGCCGCGCTGCATTACCTGGTCGAGCGACCGGGGCTGCGCCTGCGCGAACGCCTGCGGGCGAACGCGCAGGCCACGCCGACGGCCGCCGATCCGGCCTGAGGCCAGGGTCGGATCCGCCGCTGTCGCCCCTCCCGCCTACCGCTCATCAGCTCCAAGCTTTGCTATTGTGAGCGTCATCACTTTATCGGCAGGCCGGTCCTGACCTAAGGTGGGGAAAACACCGCGCTCCCACGTTCGAACTCAGGAGCGCCGCGGAAGTGGACGTCGGACCATGGAGGGGACGGCGGTCGGTTGGCGGTAAAGCGTCCATGCGCCCCCAGCATGGACTGGTGTTGCCAAGGCCGTCCTTGGGCGGTCGACAGCGTGGCGGGTTCCGGCCCGCCGTTGCGGAGGGGAAGTGAGATGCATCGAACCCGAGCCGAACTCGACGGCGATCTGTGCCAGCTGCGCGCGGCGTTGCCGTTGTGGCGCCGGCATTGGCGCGACGACGAAGTGTTCTGGAGCCGCGTCGACAGTCTGGTCGAACGCCTGCTGACGGTGACCCCGCGCCCGGAGCGCGGCCACGTCGTCTCGCACATCAACCACATCCTGGCCTCGCAGGGCCTGGAGCACGCGCCTTACGAATGAGGCGCGCGCCGCTCGGCGGCGCGGATCAGCTCGAGTCGGGAGGCATGCGCCGGCGCCGTACAGACGCGGCGCGTTTCGGCGCCGCCCGCGGCTGCACCGGTGCGATCAGCAGGCGCGCACTGCGTCGAGCGGGACAGGCGGCATCGGATCGGCCGTCCTTGGGTTAGCGAAGCAGCGACGGCCGGCCTCGGCTCCGGGCCGTATTGCGAGCATGGCCGCGGTCTGTGGACGCCGCGCGCGCCGGCGAGGCCCGGCCGGCGGCATGAAGTCCTGAAGGGCGGGGCGCAGCGGCCCGGCGGGGGCCTGCACGCCAAGCTCATGACGACGGTGGCTTGACACCCTTTTGGTGCAGGCTTATCAACGACTCGGCTATTTAACCTCTCGGTTCAGCGACATGTCCGTCGATTCGCTCAGCAGTACCTTTGCGGCCCTGGCCGACCCGACCCGGCGCGCGATCCTGGCGCGCCTGGCGCAAGGCGAGGCCGGCGTGACCGAGCTGGCCGAACCCTTCGCCATGAGCCTGCCGGCGATCTCCAAGCACATCAAGGTGCTCGAGCGGGCCGGGCTGATCGCGCGCGGCCGCGAGGCGCAGTGGCGGCCGTGCCGGCTGGAACCGGCGCGGTTGCAGGAGATCTCCGGTTGGCTCGATCGCTATCGGGAGTTCTGGGATCAGCGGCTGGACCGGCTCGACGACTACCTGCAGCAGTGGCAGGCGGCGAACGGGGCGCACGATGGCCGCGACGCCGGTTGAGCGCGGCTCGGGCCGCGTCCATGGCTGACGCCGGCAGCGGCGGCCGCAAACGCGCGCCGGCGGCGACCGCGCCGCCACCATGCTGCGGTCTGCCCAGTCCGTTGGCCAACGCGATCCGCCGCACCGTCGCCCGGCCGGCGGTATCCGCGCCCGCCAAGCCCAAATCGCCGCGCGCCTGAAGCGCGGCTCATCCTTCTGGCCGAAGCCCGAAACCGTCGCAGGGGCAATCGCCATCTCGCCCCTTCGCCGCGTGTTTGTCCTGCGCCCCCTGTAGGAGCGGCGTGAGCCGCGACCAATGGACGCGCAGAGAATCCAACGGCGATGTCATCGATCGAAGCCCGAAACCATCGCGAAGGGTAGGAGCGGCGTGAGCCGCGACCGCGCTGCTGCGGTCTCGCGGCGTGTGCCGTTCGAAGGTTTCTAAGGCCTCAAAGCTTCAAAGCAAAGCTTCCGTCCGCAAGCGGCCGGGTCACTTTCTTTGTCCAAGGCGACAAAGAAAGTGACCAAAGAAAACGCCATGGCTGTTTCGAATCAAAAGCCACTATGGGACGAGGCCTGCGCGGGGCTGCTCCGCACAGGCCATCCATGGCCTGGCTGCGCACGGCCCGCATCCCTGCGGGCCGCCCTCCGGGGCTGCTTTTGTCCTCGCGAGTTCGGTTCTGCGCCAGGCTCTTCACGGCAACGGCAACGGCAACGGCAACGGCAACGGACTTGGTTGGCGGACGTCCGGTGCGGCGCCCAGCAACCCGGCAACTTCGGCAAACGCGTTCGCCGCGTTACCGGACACCGGTCCGGTTCGCCGCGAGCGCCAGCGATTAAGGTCGAACCGAACCATCGATGCGACAGGCGCACGGCCACGGCCGGACGACGCCTGCGCTGGCGCGGACCTCCACGCGCCGGTCTCCCCAAGCCCGGCGCGCTTGTTCGCGGTCCGTCCACCCGCGGTGCGACGGACCGCGATTTTTTTGCCGCGCCGGCGTGTCGGGCGGCCTGTCGATTCTGCCGCTGCCGATTCGTCGTCCCTGTGAGCGCCCGGTTCCGGGTCCTCCCTGCCAGGAGACGACGATGAAATTCATGCTGATAGTGAAGGCCGACCCGGACAGCGAGTCGGGCCGGCCGCCCGACCCGGCGCTGTTGCAGGCGATGGGCGCCTACAACCAGGCTCTGGTCCGCGCCGGCGTATTGCTCGCCGCCGAGGGTCTGCGCCCCAGCGCGCAAGGTGCGCGGGTGCATTTCGACGGCGCCGCCCGCCGGGTGATCGCCGGCCCGTTCCCGGAGACCGAGCAACTGGTGGCCGGGTTCTGGCTGATCCAGGCGCGTTCGCTGGAAGAGGCGGTGGAATGGGTCAAGCGCGTGCCCAACCCCGACGGCCTGCGTTCGCAGATCGAGATCCGGCGCGTGTTCGACACGGTCGATTTCGATCCGGCCGCCGAGGCCGAGCCGCAACGCACCGAGCCGCGTCCGGCCGACAGCGCCGTCGCCCGCCCCCACTGAAGCGCCGTCGGCGCATGCGTCCGCTGCTGTCGATCCGGCTGCGTCCGTGCGCGCCCGCCGCCTTCGCCCACCCACCCACTCCGCTACGGAAACCCGCCACCATGCAACTGAGCACCTACCTCTCGTTCGACGGCGACTGCCGCCAAGCCTTCGAGTTCTACGCCCGCACCCTCGGCGGCGACGTCGTCGCGCTGATGACCTTCGCCGACAACCCCGGCTGCGACGAGATCGGCGCGGAGGAACGCGACAAGATCATGCACGGCTGCTATCGGCTCGGCGGCTTCGAGCTGATGGGCACCGACGCCACCGCCCTGTATCCGTATCGCGGCGTGAACGGCGCCCATGTGGTCCTGGGCCTGAGCGAGGTCGCCGAGGCCGAGCGCATCTTCGCCGCGCTGGCCGACGGCGGCACGGTGCAGATGCCGCTGCAGCAGACCTTCTGGGCGCAGCGTTACGGCATCGTCGCCGACCGTTTCGGCGTGCCGTGGATGATCAACTGCGCCGAAGCGGCCTGCGTGCCCTGAGATCGTGCTTGGTCCAGCGCAGGCAACGGCCGAACGGCGCTTGCGCCGGCGCACGCGAGGTGGTCTGATCGGTCGCCGTGACGGCCACCTCTTCCAATCTGGGCGCGACCCATCGCGCCATCGACGCGGTCTGGCGCATCGAGTCGGCGAAAGTCATCGCCGGCCTGACCCGGATGGTGCGCGACGTTGGCCTGGCCGAGGAACTGGCCCAGGACGCTCTGGTCTCGGCGCTGGAGCGCTGGCCGGAAACCGGCGTGCCGGACAACCCCGGCGCCTGGCTGATGCAGACCGCCAAGCACCGCGCGATCGACCGGCTGCGGCGCAAGAAGCTGCTCGACCGCAAGCACGAGGAGATCGGGCGCGAGATCGAAGCCGGCCAGGACGAGATCGAAGAGGCCTTCTTCGATCGCCTCGACGACGACATCGGCGACGATCTGCTGCGGCTGGTGTTCATCTCCTGCCATCCGGTGCTGTCGACCGAGGCCCGCGTCGCCCTGACCCTGCGCCTGCTCGGCGGTTTGACCACCGACGAGATCGCCCGCGCCTTCCTCGCCGCCGAACCGACCATCGCCCAGCGCATCGTCCGCGCCAAGCGCACCCTGGCCGACGCCCAGGTGCCGTTCGAGGTGCCGCGCGGCGAGGAACTGGAGCAGCGCCTGGCCTCGGTGCTGGAAGTGATCTACCTGGTCTTCAACGAAGGCTATTCGGCCACCGCCGGCGACGACTGGATGCGCCCGGGCCTGTGCGAGGACGCCCTGCGCCTGGGCCGCATCCTGGCCGGGCTGATGCCCAAGGCGGCCGAGGTGCACGGCCTGGTCGCGCTGATGGAAATCCAGGCCTCGCGGGCCAAGGCGCGCACCGGTCCGGACGGTCAGCCGATCCTGCTGTTGGACCAGGACCGCACGCGTTGGGACCGGATCCAGATCCAGCGCGGCCTGGATGCGCTGGAACGCGCCGCGCGTCTGTCCGACGGCAACGGCCCGTACACCCTGCAGGCGGCGATCGCCGCCTGCCACGCGCGCGCGGCGACCGCGCAGGACACGCCCTGGCCGCGCATCGCCGCGCTGTACCAGCGCCTGGCCTTGCTGACCCCGTCGCCGGTGATCGAGCTCAACCGCGCGGTGGCGCTGTCGATGGCGTTCGGTCCGGCGGTCGGCCTGCAACTGGCCGACAGCCTGCTGGACGAGCCGTCGATGAAGCAGTACCACCTGCTGCCGAGCGTGCGCGGCGATCTGTTGCTCAAGCTGGGCCGGCGCGAGGAGGCGCGCGCCGAGTTCGAGCGCGCCGCGGCGTTGACCCGCAACGTGCGCGAACGCGAGCTGCTGCTCGCCCGCGCGGCCGAGATCGATTCGGCTTAGCCATCGCCATCCTCTGTAGGAGCGGCGTCCCACAGGGATTTCCTTCGGTCACAAGCCGCGACCGCCATCGCTCAACATAGCCGCGTCTTTGTCCTATGCCCCTGTAGGAGCGGCGTAAGCCGCGACCGCGCTGCCGCGGCTCGCGGCGTCTGTGTTCGAAGGTTTATAAAGCTTCAAAGCAAAGCTTCCGTCCGCAAGCGGCCGGGTCACTTTCTTTGTCCAAGGCGACAAAGAAAGTAACCAAAGAAAACGCCATAACTGTTTCGAATCAAAAGCCACTATGGGACGGTGTCTGCGCGGGGCTGCTCCGCACAGGCCATCCCTGGCCTGGCTGCGCACGGGCCGCATCCCTGCGGCCCGCCCTCCGGGGCTTCAGGGCGTTCTCGCAAGTTCGCTGCGGCGCCAAGCTCGTCACAACAACGACAACGACAACGACAACGACAACGACAACGGCAACGGCCGGCGTGTCGCTGGCGCCGCTCCTGCACGGGATAGCGGCGACCGCCGTCGCGGCGTAGGCGGCCCGTCTCAGGCTTCCGTCCGCATCGCGCCCAGGATCACCGCGGTCAAGGTCGCGGCCGCATCGGCCTCGGCGATGCGGCCGTGGGTCATCTCGCGCGATAGGGCATCGGCGGCGCCGACGATGGCGACGCCGCGGCGCTGCAACTCGTCGGCGTCGAACTTGGCGTACGGCGCCAACAAGCCGCGGTAGAACGCGACATAGGCTTCGAGCAGTTCCTGCTGCACCCGCTCCATCTGCTCGTCGCCCTTGAGCGCGGCGAAGATCGCGTGGTACTCCGGACCGGCGGTGCGGAAGCAGCTCATGTAGGTCTCGCCGATCAGCCGCGCGACTTCGCCCAGGCGCTTGGGCGCGCGTTCGAAGGCCTGGGCCTGGATCGCGCACTGGCGGTCGTCGATCTTCCGGTACAGCGCGATCAGCAGGCCCGAGCGGGTGCCGAAGTGCTCGTACGCGATCGGCTTGCTGACTCCGGCGCGCTCGGCCAGGTAGCCCAGGGTGAGGGCGTCGGTGCCTTGCTCGCGGACGATGTTCATCGCCGTGTCCAGCAACTGCTCGCGGCGATCGGCCTTGGACAGGCGCCGGGCCGGGGCGGGGGTGTCGCTCATGGAACGCAGTCTCTCGTCTGGCTGGGGCTTGACAGTGCAGGGGCTCAGCGTATCTTACTAATCGTAAGTTACCAATCGTAGCTTGCGTTTCGGCCATCACGGCCGGATGCGCTGCCCCGCACCCACAGGACCCCATCATGACCGCTTCCTCGCTCGCTCCCGTCCTCATCGTCGGCGGTTCCGGCATCGTCGGCCGCCACGTCGCCCGCGCCCTGCGCCGTCTGCACCCCGAACTGCCGCTGGCGATCGGCGGCCGCGATCCGGCCAAGGCCGCGGCCGCCGCGGCCGAACTCGGCGCCGCGGTGCCGGTGCGGATCGACCTGGACCGCGCCGATCTCGGCCTCGACCCGGCGGCGCGCTACTCCGCGGTGGTGACCATGCTCAAGGACGAAGGCCTGAACACGCTCAAGTACGCGCTGCATCACCGCCTGCCCTACCTGAGCACGTCCAACGGCTCGTTCGAGATGGCGCCGGAAGTGGCGCTGCACCTGCGTCATCCGGGCCGCTCGCCGATCCTGCTCGCCAGCCACTGGCTGGCCGGCGCGGCGACCCTGCCCGCGCTGCATTACGCGCGCGAGTTCGAGCAGGTCGAGCGGATCGAGATCACCGCCGTGCTCGACGAGCTCGACATGGGCGGCCCGGCCGCGGCGGCCGACTACGAGCGCCTGACCAGCGCGGCGGCGGCGCAGATCCTCGAACGCGGCCGCTGGCGCTGGGTGCGCGGCGCCGAGGCCGAGCGTCGCGTGGTCAGCGTCGACGGCACCCCGCTGCCGGCCAGCGCCTACTCGCCGATGGACGTGGTCAGCCTGGCGGCGGCGACCGACGCCGACTCGGTGCGCCTGGACCTGGCCCTGGCCGAAACCGCCAGCCGGCGCCGCAGCGAAGCCTATTCGACCGAAATCGCGCTCGACCTGTACGGCCGCGACCGCCACGGCGCGCCGGCGCATCGCCGCTACGAGCTGGTCCACCCGCAAGGCCAGGCGCCGCTGACCGGATTGGGCATCGCCTTGGGCGTGGAACGCCTGCTCGGCCTGTCCGGCGGCGCCGCGCCGGCGCCGGGCCTGTACACCCCGGACCTGCTGCTGGATCCGGCGCAGTGGCTGCAACGCTATCGCGAGTTCGGCGGCCAGGAGCGCGAGGTCGCGACGCAGGCGATTGCGGCCTGACCGCCGCATCGCAAAGCCCATGCCTTGGCGTGGGCTTTCTGCGCGTCCCGCGCTCGCGAAGCGGGCGAGCGCAGTGTGCTTACCGACCGCGCGGCCAAGTCAGTCTTGATCGGCGTCACAGATGTGCCGCGCGCTTGCGACAATTGCAACATCGGCCGTGGAAGATGGCGGGTCGCTCCAGCGCACTTCGGGGACCGCGCACGATGACCGATCCGCAACGCCGCCGTTTCCTGACCGGTCTGGCCATCGGCGGCGCGGCGACCCTCGCCGGCCCGATCGCGATCTGGCGCTGGACCGGCGGGCACGGTCATCGCTTCGCCAGCGGTCCGGGGCCGGACCTGCAGTTGCTGCCGCCCGACGCGCGCTTCGTCCAGCCGCTGCGCCTGCCCGGCGGCGAAGGCCTGCTGGCCGAGGTCGACCTGCGCACGCCGCTGCGGCTGATCGCGCAGGCCACGGCGCAGGCGTTGTTTCCCGGTGCGCCGACCAGCTTGTGGACCTACGCCGGCAGTGCTGCGGGCCGGGCGATGTTCAATCCGATCCTGCATGCGCGCCGCGGCGACACGGTCGAGGTCGAACTCGACAACCGCCTCGCTGAAGCGACCACCATCCACTGGCACGGCCTCGCCGTCGACGAGGCCAACGACGGCAGCGGCCTGCATCCTGTCGCGCCCGGCGCGCGCCGCCGCTATCGCTACCGCATCGACAACCGCGCCGGCCTGTACTGGTACCACGCCCATCCGCACGGCCGCACCGGCGTGCAACTGCAGCGCGGCCTGGCCGGCCTGCTGTTGATCGAGGACGACGAAGAACGCGCGCTGCGCCAGCGCCTGGGCATGCGCTGGGGCGAGCGCGATCTGCCGCTGATGATCGCCGACAAGCAGGTCGGCGCCGACAACGCCATCGTCTACAAGGACGGCGCCGACGACTGGATCGGCAACCGCGTGCTGGTGAACTGGACGCCCGAGCCCTACCTCGAGGTGATCCCGGCCTGGTACCGGTTCCGCCTGATCAACGTCGCCAACGCGCGCATGCTGCGGCCGTGCTTCCTGCACGGCGACAGAGTGCTGCCGATGCAGCTGATCGGCACCGACGGCGGCCTGCTCGAACGCGCCTGGCCGCTCGACGACCTGTTCCTGGCGCCGGCCCAGCGCGCCGACGTGCTGGTCGACTTCGGCGCGCTCGCGCCCGGCGAGCGGGTGCGGCTGCGCAGCCTGGAATACGTGGCGATGGAGAACGAAGACGAGTCCGGCGCGTTCGCGCCCGATCCGATGGGCGACCACCCCGGCGCCGCAGCGATGGGCGATCCCTTGGACTTGATGGAGCTGCGGGTGATCGAGTGCGCGACCGAGCGCCGGCCGCCGGCGCGACTGCCGGCGCTGGAGGCGATCGCGCGCATCCCGCCGCTGCCGGACACGCGCGACTGGCCGGTGCGCGCGCTGCGTCTGCGCATGGACGAGGAAGGGCGCTGGTTCATCAACGACTGGAACTTCCACCTCGCCGGCCACGAGCCGGCGTTCTCGGTGCGGCGCGGCAGCCGCGAGGTGTGGGAGATCCGCAACAGCATGACCAGCATGCCGCACCCGATGCACCTGCACGGGTTCCAGTTCCGCGTGCTCTCGCGCAGCATCAGCCCGCCCGACATCCGCGGCCGCCAGGTCGCCGCCGGCGGACTCGGCCCGCAGGACCTGGGCTGGAACGACACCGTGGTGGTCTGGCCCGGCGAGATCGTGCGCTTGGCCATCGATTTCGCCCAGAGCTTCGCCGGCACCCAGCGCTACATGCTCCATTGCCACAATCTCGAGCACGAGGACATGGGCATGATGCTGAGCTTCGCCGTGACCGACTGACGCCGCCGAGCGCGCGCATGGTCCGATCGCCGCTTCTCCTTTACCGCTACCCGCTTCCGGGCCGCCAGTTCCCGGTTCCCTTCTTGTCCGCCCCGCGTTACGGAGTCCGCATGCCGCGTCAGTCCGCCTTTGGTTCCGCCCCATCCATGCCCGTTCGCCGCGTCGGACTCGCGCTTGCGATGGCGCTGGCCGGCTGCACGCCCGCATCGAAAGCGCCGCCGGCAGCGGCGACCGCGGCGATGCCGGCCGCCGCGCTGACCGCGACCGAACTGAGCGACGACAAGGCGCGCATCAGCTACGTGGTCGGCCGCGATTTCGCCCGCAGCATCGAGCCGATCCGCGGCGAACTGGATCCGCAGGTCGTGCTGCGCGCGATCCGCGACGCCCAGGTCGGCGCCAAGCCGCTGTTCGACGAAGCGCAAAGCCGCTCGATCCGCGAGGGTTTCAGCGCCGCGTTGCGCGACAAACAGGACCGGGCGCAACGCGCGCTGGCGGCGCGCAACCTGGAAAGCGGCGAGGTCTTCTTGAGGCGCAATGCCGGCGTCGCCGGCGTGCGCGGCACCGCCTCGGGCCTGCAGTACCAGGTATTGAAGGAGGGCAAGGGCGCGCGTCCCAAGCCCAGCGACACGGTGCGGGTGAACTACATCGGCCGTCTGCCCGACGGCAGCAAGTTCGAGAGCACCTACGACACCGATCATCCGGCCGAGTTCGTCCTCGACCGGGTCATGCCCGGTTGGACCGAAGGCGTGCAGCTGATGACGCCCGGCAGCCAATACCGATTCTGGGTGCCGTCCAAGCTTGCTTACGGCGAACGCGGCGTGCCCGGGCAGATCGAACCCAACACCGTGCTCGACTTCGAGATCGAGCTGCTCGAAATCGCCGGCGCCGGCGCCGGCGGCACTGGCGCCGCCGAATAGCCGCGTCGCCCCTGTAGGAGCGGCGTCCCACAGGGATTTCCTTAGGTCACAAGCCGCGACCGCCATCTCGCCCGTTCGCCGCGTCTTTGTCCTGTGCCCCTGTAGGAGCGGCGTAAGCCGCGACCAAGGGACGCGCAGAGGAATCAACGCCTCCGCCATCGATCGAAGCCCGAAACCGCCGCGGGGTAGGAGCGGCGCAAGCCGCGACCGCGCTGCTACGGTCTCGCGCCGTTTGTCGTTCGAAGGCTTCAAAAGCTCCAAAGCTTCAAAGCTCAAAAGCTCAAAAGCAAAGCTTCCGTCCGCAAGCGGCCGGGTCACTTTCTTTGTCCAAGGCGACAAAGAAAGTAACCAAAGAAAACGCCATAACTGTTTCGAATCAAAAGCCGCTATGGGACGGTGTTTGCGCAGGGCTGCTCCGCACAGGCCATCCATGGCCTGGCTGCGCACGGGCCGCATCCATGCGGCCCGCCCTTCGGGGCTGCGATTTGTTCTCGCGAGGTCGACTCTGCGCCAAGCTCTTCACGGCAACGGCAACGGCAACGGCAACGGCAACGGCAATGACAGGTGTTGCGTGCGACTTCGGCATGCGCGGGCGGTCGTCTATCCCGTTTCAATGTGCCATCACCGCATACGTTGCCGACCGTCCGTCGGACGACGCGAAACCTGTGACGGCAGCCTCACGGGCATCCGCAATCGACGCGATTTCCGTCGCAATCGTGTAGCGGTTTTCCGGCCAAACTCCGCAACCATCGCGACCCGAACGGATCGCGGACGCCCGCCATCACCGTCTTCCGGAGACAGCCAGTGAACCTCATCCTCCAGCGCGCGCCGATCGGCGTCGCGATCGCCGCCGCCTTGATCGGCGCCCTCGCCGGCGCGCCGGCGCAGGCCGCCCAGCGCACCCTGCAGCTGTCCGAGGACAGCACCCACAGCAAGCCGGTGCAGGCGGCCAAGGGCACGCCGCTGGCGGCCGCGGCGACGCCCGGCCAGGTCTGCGAAACCGGCGCCAAGTGGCTGCGCCTGGGCTTCAAGGAACTCAAGCTGTCCGGTTACGACTCGCTGGTGCTGACCAGCAGCGGCGGCGACAAGCTGGTGTTCGAAGGCCGGCACTGGAACGAGCGCAGCTTCACCACCCGCGCCCTGCGCGGCGAATGCGTCGACATCAAGCCCTACTTCAGCCAGCCCGACAGCCGCGTTCAGCTCGACCGCTACGACTACAGCGCGGTGCCGCTGAACTTGGCCAGCGTGGTCGTGGCCGGCGCCGGCGACATCTGCGACACTAGCGGCAGCGCCTGCCAGGGCACCTCGGACCTGATCGTGTCGATCAACCCGACCGCGGTCTTCACCGCCGGCGACAACGCCTACAACAGCGGCACCCTGAGCGAGTTCAATAACCGCTACGCGCCGACCTGGGGCCGCTTCAAAGCCCTGACCAGCCCGTCGCCGGGCAATCACGAGTACTACACCAGCGGCGCCAGCGGCTATTTCGATTACTTCAACGGCGTCGGCAACCAGACCGGACCGGCCGGCGACCGCAGCAAGGGCTATTACAGCTGGGACGTCGGCGACTGGCACTTCATCGCCCTCAACACCATGACCGGCGGCACCGTGTCCTCGACCCAGATCAACTGGCTCAAGGCCGACCTGGCCGCCAACACCAAGCCCTGCACCGCGGCCTACTTCCATCATCCCTTGCTCAGCCGCGGAAGCTACAGCGGCTACAGCCAGGTCAAGCCGTTCTGGGACGCGCTGTATGCGGCCAAGGCCGACCTGGTGCTGGTCGGCCACGACCACAACTACCAGCGCTACGCCAAGATGAATCCCAGCCAGCAAGCGGCCGCCGACGGCATCCGCCAGGTGCTGGTCGGCACCGGCGGGCGCGCGTTCTACGACATCAGCGGCAGCCATTCCTTGCTGGAGGCGAGCAACGACAGCACCCACGGCGTACTCAAGCTGACCCTGACCGCGACCGGTTACACCGGCAACTTCGTGCCGCGCGCCGGCAGCAGCTACACCGATCAGTTCAGCGGCACCTGCAACAAGAACAGCACCCCGCCGTCGTCGTTGACGCTCAACGCGGTGCGCGACGTCACGGTCAAGTCCGGCGGCAGCCGGGTCAACACCTCGGTGCTGTACGCCGACGGCAGCGACGGCGGCCAGCAGTTGCGCGGCCTGATGGGCTGGAACGTCTCTTCCGCCGCCGGGCTGAACCTGCAGTCGGCGCAGCTCAAGCTGCAGGTCGTCGACCGCTCCACCGGCACTTACGACCTCTACCAGGTCGCCACGGCCTGGACCGAGAGCAACGCCACCTACAGCGGCGCCAGCCTCGGCAGCAAGCTCGGCTCCTTCGTGCCCAGCGCGACCGGCACGCAGTACCTCAACCTCAACGCCACCGGCCTGCAGTTGGTGAAGAACTGGGCCAATGGCAGCGTCGCCAACAACGGCGTGATCCTGGTGCCGGCGTCCGGCGTCAGCGACGGCGTCGACTGGTCTTCGCGCGAAGGCGCCAACGCGCCGCAACTGCTGCTGACCTACACGCCCTGATCCGGCACGGCCGACCGCAGCGGACGACTACGCGTCGTCCGCTGCGGCAGGGCGATGGGATTGCGCGAAGCGTTTTTCGCTCGGTCAACCGTAGGCCGGCAAAGCCGGCCGCGCACTGGTGCCGGCTCCGGCGCCGATCATCAGCTTGACCGACTCCTTGATCCGCTCGGCGCCGCCGAGTTTGACCGCGGTGATCAGCCGTTCGCCGATGGTCTTGCTTTCCTCGGCGGTGTTGGCGTGGGTGCCGAGCACCGCCAGGCCTTTCTCGGTCAGCCGATAACGCAAGGCGACGTGGACGAAGGCGACGCCGTTCAAGGACTCTTTGACGCAGGCGCCGCTGCGCAGATAGCCCTCGTCCAACAGCCATTCGAACGTCGCCCCGCAGGCCAGCACCGCGGCGGCCATCGCCTCGCGATTGTTCGGGTCCAGACCGGGAAGATGACGGGCCGATTCTTCGGCATTGAAACGCGCTACGACGGGATGCTGCTCCAGCGCCGCGGCGCAGATCCGCGCCGTGGCGATACTGAAAACCTCGATGTTTTTCATTGATGACGCCCCCTGACGTCCTCGCTATTTATGTGGGGGGTATGTCAACGCCGCGTGATGAAAAAATTCCTAAGAAGTTGAATTAAAAGGGTAATTCCTAGATGCCTATCGCGCACAATACGTGACGTCCATAGCATCGACGATGGCCGGTTGACCGCCTGCGGCAGATGCAGGCCGCGCCGCGACACCCCGGTCGAGGGGATGGAATCAGGTAGATGAACGCCGTTGGCGCGCTGTCTGACGAACGGCGCTCAGGCGTCGGCCTGGGCGCGCAGTTCGATCACGCTGTCGTCGGCATCGGGCAGGCGTGGCGGCAGGGCGATCAGCACATCCTCGCCGTCGCGGCGCACCTCCAGCGCGGCGCCGCCGTCGAGCAGGCGCGCGCGCCGCGTGCCGGGCAGGCGCAGGCGCAGTTCGCCGTTGGCGGGACGCTCGAACACGTGCAGGAACAGACGGCCGTCGCCGCTCGCGGTGATGCGTCCCCATTCCACCGGCTGCAGCGGATTGGCCCGGCTGGCGTAGATCGAATCGCCGTTGCGGCGCAGCCAGTCGCCGATCGCCTGCATCCGCTGCACGCTTTCGGCCGGCACGCTGCCGTCGGCGAGCGGGCCGATGTTGAGCAGCAGGTTGCCGCCCTTGCTGGCGGTGTCGACCAGGGTGCGGATCAGCTCGCGGCTGGATTTCCAATCGTGGTCGAGCGCGCTATAGCCCCAGGTGCCGTTCATGGTCAGGCAGGCTTCCCAGTCCACCCCGGCCACGCCTTGCGCCGGCACCGCCTGTTCGGGCGTGGTGAAGTCGCCGTGCGCGCGGTCGAACCAGCGCAGGCTGCCCTGCGGATCGTCGTAGCCCAGCGAGCGGTACAGGCGATTGTTCATGACGATGCCGGGCTGGGCGGCGCGCACCATCGCCATCAGCTCGCTCGCGCGCCAGGTTTCGCCTTCGGCGCCGGGATTGGAGTAGTCCCACCACAGCACGTCGATCGGACCGTAGTGTTCGATCAGTTCGCGCACCTGCGCCTGCAGAAAATCCTGGTAGGTCTTCAGGTTAGCGCGCCGGTCGTAATCCGGATCGTCGGCCGGCGCGGTCTTCTCCAGCGGATGCGGCAGCGGCTGCTCCAGGCGGGCGAAGTCGCGATAGGGATAGGCCGGGTGGTGCCAGTCGATCACCGAGTGATACAGGCCGACCTTGAGGCCCTCGGCGCGTGCGGCCTGCACCACTTCGCGCACCAGGTCGCGGCCGACCGTGTCCTGGGCGTCGAACTCGCTGACCGCGCTGTCGTGCAGCGCATAGCCTTCGTGATGCTTGCTGGTGAACACCAGGTAGCGCGCGCCGGCGCGCTTGGCCAACCGCGCCCATTCGCGGGCGAAGCCGGGCTTGGGCTTGAACAGCGGCAGCATCTGCCGCGCATACTCGTCGCTGGGCACGTGCGCATTGCGCTGGATCCATTCGGCCGATCCCTTGACCGGCGCGCCGTTCCAACGGCCGGCGGCGCCGGAGTACAGGCCCCAATGCACGAACATGCCGAAGCGCGCCTCGCGCCACCAGCGCATGCGCGCATCGAACGCGGCCTGGGATTCGGTGGGCGGCGCCGCGTCCGGGCGCGGCACGGTCGAAGCCGGTGCGGCGGCGGATGCGGGCGACGCGCATGCCAGCGCGATCAGGACGGGAATCAGCGCGGCGCGCAAGGACGGCATCGACGACATCGGGAGTCTCCACTACGGACCGCGGCAGTCCAGCAGAGTGAATACGGCGCGGTCAACCGGCAGATCGATTCGAAAGGCGGGCGACGCTTCGACTTGCGTTTGCCGGAACCAAAAAGCAAATCCCCCGCGCCGACGGTCGTATCGGACTTCGTGCCGCGCAAGGCGCCAGCCCCCTTTTTCAAAGGGGGCTACGAACGACGCGACGGCATATGGCTTGCGGAAGACGGTGTTGCCGCGTCGAAGCGAGCCGTTCCCCCCTTTGAAAAAGGGGGGCTAGGGGGGATTTGCTCTTAGCTCGAAAAGCCGCAACAAATCCAAACGCGTCCAAACAAATCCAAGCGCGACAAAACTTGCGCGAGCCGTGCCCGGCACTAGACTCGAACGCTCGACAGCTTGCTCCTCTTCGCCATGGACCGTCGCCGCTTCCTGCTCGCCACTTCCGCCTCCGCGCTCGCCGCGACCGCACCGCCCCTGGCGACGGCGAGCGAAGCGGCCACGGCCGTCGCGCGCCCTCGTCCCACCCCGCAGCAACTGGCCTGGCAGCGCGAAGAGCTGTCGATGTTCGTGCACTTCACCGTCAATACCTTCACCGACCGCGAATGGGGCGAGGGCGACGAAGACCCGCGAGTGTTCGCGCCCAGCGACCTGGACGCCGGGCAATGGGCGCGCGCGGCCAAGGCCGGCGGCTTCCGCAGCCTGATCCTCACCGCCAAGCACCACGACGGCTTCTGCCTGTGGCCGACCGCGACCACCGAACACTGCGTGCGCAACAGCCCCTGGCGCGGCGGCCGCGGCGACGTGGTGCGCGAGTTCGTCGACGCCTGCCGCGGCGAAGGCCTGGCGGTCGGCTTCTACCTCTCGCCCTGGGACCGCAACGAGCCGCGCTACGGCCGCGGTCGCGCCTACGACGATTTCTACATCGCCCAGCTCACCGAACTGCTGACCGGCTATGGGCCGGTGCACGAGGTCTGGTTCGACGGCGCCAACGGCGAAGGCCCGAACGGCAAGCGCCAGGCCTACGACTGGCCGCGCATCCACCGCACGGTGCGCGAACTGCAGCCGCAGGCGATCGTGTTCTCCGACGCCGGGCCCGACGTGCGTTGGATCGGCAACGAGCGCGGCATCGCCGGCCACACCTGCTGGTCGACGGTCGACCCCGGGCGCGTACCGCACGCTGGTTTCGACCGGCCCTGGGTCGGCGACGCGCTGCAGCAGGGCGATCCTTACGGCACCGCCTGGCGACCGGGCGAGTCGGACGTATCGATCCGGCCGGGTTGGTTCTGGCATGCGGCCGAGGATGCCAAGGTGCGTACGCCGGAACAGTTGCTGGCGCTGTACTTCGCTTCGGTCGGACGCAACAGCAAGCTGTTGCTCAACGTGCCGCCGACCCGCAGCGGCCGTTTTCACGACGCCGACGTGGCCGCGTTGGCCGGCTTCGCCCGGCTGCGCGAGGCGGTATTCGGCGCCGGCAACTGGCTGGCCGGCGCGCGCGTCCGCGCCAGCGGCCAGGCCCGCGGGCACGCTCCCGAGCGCGTGCTGGAAGCCGACCCGGACACCTACTGGAGCGCGCCGCGCGGCGCGCGCACGGGCTGGATCGAATTCGAATCCGCGCAGGACATGGAGTTCGACACCTTGTGCCTGCAGGAAGCCATCGCCCATGGCCAGCACATCGCCAACTACCGCATCGAGCGCTGGCACGAAGGCCGTTGGCAGCCCTTCGCCTGGGGCACGACCATCGGCCACAAGCGCCTGGAGCGCTTCGATCCGCTGCGCGCGCGCCGCGTCCGCCTGACCATCGAGCACGCCTACGACACCCCGCGCCTGAGCGCGTTCGGGCTGTACCGCAGCGCGACTTGAATCGCCGGATGGCCTTGTAGGAGCGGCGTGAGCCGCGACCAAGGGACGCGCAGAGGAATCAACGCCTCCGCCATCGATCGAAGCCCGAAGCCGCCGCGGGTAGGAGCGGCGCGAGCTGCGACCGCCATCTCGCCCGTGCGCCGCGTCTTTGTCCTGTGCCCCTGTAGGAGCGGCGTAAGCCGCGACCGCGTTCTTGTGGTCTCGCGCTGTCTGTCGTTCGAAGGCTTCCAAAGCCTCAAAAGCCTCAAAAGCCTCAAAAGCCTCAAAAGCAAAGCTTCCGTCCGCAAGCGGCCGGGTCACTTTCTTTGTCCAAGGCGACAAAGTCCCACGGGATTTCCTTCGGTCAAAAGTAACCAAAGAAAACGCCATAACTGTTTCGAATCAAAAGCCACTATGGGACGGAGCGTGCGCGGGGCTGCTCCGCACAGGCCATCCCTGGCCTGGCTGCGCACGGGCCGCATCCATGCGGCCCGCCCTTCGGGGCTTCAGGGTCTTCTCGCGAGTTCGCTGCGGCGCCAAGCTCTTCACGGCAACGGCAACGGCAACGGCAACGGCAACGGCGGTTTGCGCCATGGTGGCGACCGGGGCCGCTTCCCGATTTCAAGCCGACCCTCGCGCTTGGCTGCAAACCTGAACGGCAATTCATCCCCATGCGTGCTATCGTGCCCGCCAGAAGGGGAGTAGCTTCCGCTGTCGTATCGTCATTACGGGTCCACGACCCCGGTGCGACAGGCGTCCCGGCCCATGGCGGCCAGGATGCGAGCAAGACCTTCGCCGCCAGCGGCGAAGGTGCGTCCCCGATTTTCCGGACGACGTTTCGCGGCTGCGGCCGTGCCGTCACTACTTTCCGGGAGAACCACATGCAAACCATCGGCAGCCCGATGCTCTGGGGCGTCTTTCTCGCCTTCGTCGTCGCCGCGCTGCTCGTCGATCTGGTGCTGATGCGCCATGGCGGGCCGCACAAAGTCACGTTCAAGGAAGCCGCCTGGTGGAGCGCGGGCTGGATCGGCCTGGCCTTGGTGTTCAATGCCGGGTTGTGGTGGTACGTCAGCCGGGAGTCCGGCGCTGAAGTAGGCAAGCAGATCGGGCTTGAGTTTCTCACCGGCTACTTGGTCGAGAAATCGCTCGCGGTCGACAACATCTTCGTGTTCCTGATGCTGTTCTCCTACTTCGCCGTGCCCGAGGAGCAGCGCCAGCGCGTGCTGGTGATCGGCATCCTCGCCGCGATCGCGTTGCGCACCGTGCTGATCTTCGCCGGCGCCCTGCTGCTGGCCAAGTTCCATTGGGTGCTGTACGTGTTCGGCGCGTTCCTGGTGATCACCGGCATCAAGATGCTGATGGCCGCGGGCAAGGCGCCCGACCTGGAACGCAACCCGGTGCTGCGCTGGATGCGCGGCCACCTGCGCCTGACCGACGACTACCACGGCGACAAGCTGTCGATCCTGCGCGACGGCAAGCGCTGGTTCACCCCGCTGTTCGCGGTGATCATGCTGATCGGCGTCACCGACGTGATTTTCGCGGTCGACTCGATTCCGGCGATCTTCGCCATCACCTCCGATCCCTTCATCGTCCTGACCTCGAACGTGTTCGCGGTGCTCGGCCTGCGCGCGATGTTCTTCCTGCTGCAGGGCATGGCCGACCGCTTCCACCTGCTGCCCTACGGCCTGGCGATCGTGCTGGTCTTCATCGGCGCGAAGATGCTGCTGATCGACGTGTACAAGATCCCGATCCTGGTTTCGCTGCTGGGCGTGGCGCTGATCATCGGCAGCTCGGTGGTGGCCAGCCTGGTGCGGCCGCCGAAGCAGTTGCCGGGCCCGCGCTGAGGCGCGGGCCATGGCAGGTCGCGGCGCCGGCCGGTACATTGGCGCCGCGGCCTCTGGGTTACGGTCGCGCAACCCGGACGCCATGGCCAAGACCGCGACCAAGCCAACTCCCGCGCGCAGCGTCCTCCAGCCGGCAGGCGGCGAGCGAACCGCGCGCAAGGCCGCGCAGGCCGCGTTCGCCGCGCAGCCCTTGCCGCAACGGCTGGCGCTGGCGCTCGACGTGTTGCGCGCGGCCGGCAGCGCCCACAACCGCGCCGGCATGGCGCGGTTCGGGATTCCCAGCGAGCGCGCCTTCGGCGTACCGATGGGGCAGATCCAGGCCCTGGCCAAACGCCTGGGCCGCGATCGAGCGCTCGCCGCGGCGCTGTGGGACAGCGGCTGGCACGAGGCGCGACTGCTGGCGGCCTATCTCGACGATCCCGCCGCGCTGACCTCGGCGCAGATGGACCGCCTCGCGCGCGAATTCGACAACTGGGCGCTGTGCGACACCGTCTGCTCCAAGCTGTTCCAGCCCAGTCCGTTGGCCTGGGGCAAGATCGCGCAATGGGCGCCGCGCCGGGACGAGTTCGTGCGCCGCGCCGCATTCGCCCTGCTCGCGGCCAAGGCCGTGCACGACCAGACCGCAGGCGACGAGGCCTTCCTGCACGGACTCGCCCTGGTCGAGGCGCAGGCCGGCGACGCCCGCAACCTGGTCAAGAAGGCGGTCAACTGGGCGTTGCGCCAGACCGGCAAGCGCAACCCCAGGCTGCGCGACGCGGCGATCGCGGTCGCGACGCGGCTGGCGCAATCGGCCGACCCCGCGCCGCGCTGGATCGGCAAGGACGCATTGCGCGAACTGCGCAGCGAAGCGGTCGCGCGCCGGGTCGCGGCCAAGGGCTGAGGTGTGGCGCGGCGCGCGGTGCGTCCCTGGCGCAACGGCGTCGGGTTCGGTCAGGTTCGGTGTTCCGCGTCGATTGCGCCGGCTGGCGCGTCCGCTTATCGGCGCCGCAGGTGGCGCACCCTGGTGTCGGATCCTAGCTGCGGCAGGTCAGGATCGGGCCGTCGGATCAAGGCGCTCGCAGTAACGCTTGAGCCCTTGCAAGCGATGCCGCACGACCCGGTCGAAGTAGCGCGCGGCCAATGGCTCGACGATCCAGCCCAGCCAGCGCGGCCGCGTACGCAGGCTATAGCGGAAACGAACTTCAGTGCGGCGCACGTCGATTTCCCGAAAGATCCACGAACCTGCGAATTTTTCCAGAAACCAGGGGCCGTCCAGCATCGCTACGGCGGCGAGAGTCGGCGGCCTGAGTTGGACGAAGCGAACGCGCATGCGCAGGCCGAACTTGTTGTTCACCAGGGCCTCGCTGCCGATATGCAGTTCAGACGGGTTGTCGTCGACGAACTCGATCCGCTCGGGAAAGGGGTCCCATTCGTATCGGATGGCATAGTCCTGCGACACTGCGTAGACGCGGTCCAGTGGAGCGAGGATCTCAGCGCGGCGTTCGATCAGGGCCATGAGGAAACGAGCGAAAACGGAGCGGCTTGGGCGGTGGGCGAGGTCGGCAGGCGCGCAGGTGCGGCGTCCATCCGATTCGTACCTTCATGCCTGCCTTGTCCTTCTTTGACAATCTGACACAAAGTCGCAGCGGCCGGAGCTGGTGCCGCGTACTGCCCGCGGCTACGCTCGGCGTTCCCTTCCGCCGCGCCCGCCATGCACGCCAGCCTCGTCGTCGCCCATCCCAGCCCGGCCAGCTTCAGCCATGCCCTCGCCGAGGCGGCCCGCAGCGTGCTGGAAGCCCGCGGCTATGCCGTCGACTGGCACGACCTGTATGCGCAAGGATTCGATCCTGTGCAGCGCACCGGCGAGAGCGGCAACACCGCTTCCGACGACGCTCTGGTCGAGCGGCACTGCGTCGAACTCGCCCGCGCCGATCTGGTCCTGATCTTCCATCCGAACTGGTGGGGCCAGCCGCCGGCGATCCTGAAGGGCTGGATCGATCGCGTGTTCCGGCTCGACACGGCGTACGGCTATCCGCCCGGCACGTCCTGGGACGGCGTGCCGGTCGGACTGCTGCGCGCGCGCCATGCCTTGATCTTCAATACCTCCAACACGCCGGCCGAGCGCGAGGCCGCGGTGTTCGGCGATCCGCTGCAGGCGATCTGGGCGCGCTGCGTGTTCGGCCTGTGCGGCGTCGACAGCGTGATCCGGCGCATGTACGGCCCGGTCGCGGCCAGCGACGCGGCGCAACGCGAGGCGTGGCGGGCCGAAGTCGAGGCCCTGGTCGCGCAAGCGGCGGCCGGGCCGGCCTGAGTCGGAGAATCGGCGCCGCCGCGGCGGCGCGGCATCGGCAGCGAAGCCGCGCCCGCGCTCAATCGGCCGCGGGCTCGGCGAGCTTGTCGTCCTTGAACAGCGCCACCTGCGGCTCGCCCTTGGCGTCGATCCAGCCGCGGTACATGCCCTCGGTGTTGAACGGCAGGGCGAAGCGGCCGTCGGCGCCGAGCACGATCGCGCCGCCGTTGCCGCCGGCGGCGGGAATGTCGCGGTTGATCACCGCCTCGGCCGCCTCGCGTAGGTCTTGCTTGGCGTAGGCGATGCGGGCGCAGATGTCGTGCGCCGCTACGGCGCGGATGTAGTACTCGCCCCAGCCGGTGCCCGATACTGCGCAGCGCGCGTCGGCGTAGGTGCCGGAACCGATGATCGGCGAGTCGCCGACCCGGCCGTAGCGCTTGTTGGTCATGCCGCCGGTCGAGGTGCCGGCGGCGAGCCGGCCCTGGGCGTCGAGCGCGACCGCGCCGACGGTACCGAAGTGCTTGGCGGTTTCCACATCGGCATGGGCCTGGCCGGCGTCTTCTTCCTTGAGCGCTTTCTGCAGCTGCTGCCAGCGCTTTTCGGTGCGGAAGTACGACGGGTCGACCAGGGTCAGGCCCTGTTCGCGGGCGAAGGCCTCGGCGCCGTCGCCGACCATCATCACGTGCTTGGACTTGTCCATCACCGCGCGCGCCAACGCGATCGGGTTCTTGACCCGATGCACGCCGGCGATCGCGCCGGCGCGGCGGCCGCTGCCGTCCATGATCGCCGCGTCGAGTTCGTTCTTGCCGTCGTGGGTGAACACCGCGCCGCGGCCGGCGTTGAACATCGGCGCGTCCTCGAGCACGGTGATCGCCGCGACCACCGCGTCCAGCGCCGGCTTGCCGGCGGCGAGCTCGGCCTGGCCGGCGCGCAGCGCCTGGGCCAGGGCGGCGCGCGCGGCGTCTTCGTCGGCGCGGTCCATGCCGGCGCGGATCACTCCGGCGCCGCCGTGGATCACCAGCACCGGTCGCACCGGCGCGGGCTCGGCGGCATGGGCCAGGCCCAGCCAGGCGGCCGGAGCCAGCATCAGGGCGAGACAACGGCGGCGGACAGCGGGCTTCATCGGCGGCTCCGGACGGCGCGGGCAGGGACGGCCATCATAGGCCGCCGCGCGCGCTCAGTCCGCGCCGGTGCGCGCGACCGCGAACACGCGCCGGAACTCGAACCAGGTGCTGCCGTCGGCGCGCACGGGATAGGCCGCGCGCAGGCGCGGCGCCAGTTCGCCGCGGAAGCGCTGCCAATCGGCTTCCTCCAGCGCATTGCGGATCGGTCGCAGCGCAGTGCCGCTGATCCATTCCAGCACCGCGTCGGCGCCGCGCAGACGCTGCACGTAGGTGGTTTCCCAGGCGTCGACCTCGCAACCGGCGTCGGCCAGCAGCTCGGCGTAATCGCGCGGCGCATCGACCGTGCCGTCGCCGCGCAGGGCCAGGCCGTCCAACCGCGCGGCCCAGGCCGGGCCGGCGGCGACCTCGCGCACCAGCCGGTGCGAGGGCGCGTCGAAGTTGCCCGGCATCTGCACCGCCAGCCAGGCGCCGCGCGGCAGTTCTTTCGCCCAGCGGCGCAGCAGTTCGCGGTGTTCCGGCACCCATTGCAGCACCGCATTGGACACGACCACGTCGGTATCGGCCTGCGGCCGCCAGTCGCGCACGTCGAGCCGCTGCGCGGCGACCCCGGCCGCGCGCGCCGCCGCCACCATCTCCGGCGAACTGTCGCTGGCTTCCAGCGCCGCCTGCGGCCAGCGCGCCGCCAAGGCCAGGGTCAGATTGCCCGGCCCGCAGCCCAGGTCGACCACCCGCCGCGGCCGCTCGGCGCGGATCCGCCCAGTCAGGTCGAAGAACGGCCGCCCGCGCAGGTCGGCGAAATCGAGGTACTTGTCCGGATCCCACATGCGACGGCTCCATCGGCGACTGCTTGGCACTATAGCCAGCCGCCGCCGCGGCGCTGTGCCGATGCGGCCGCCTGGTACGGCGGCCGTTGTCGCGCGCGCTTCGCGTTCCTGCTTACGGACCAGGCAGGAGTACGCCCGATGGAACGGGTCGCAGCGCAATCGCAAGCAAGCACCGATGCGGTAGACCGAGCATGGAGCCCGGTCGCGGACACGCTGCGGACGGATCCGGCGCCGCCCGCGATCGCGCACTGGCTGCAACGCTGGAACGCCGGCGACCGCGATGCGCTGGAGGCCCTGTTGCCGCATATCTACGCCGACCTGCGCGCCATGGCCCGCCGCGAACTGAGCGGCCATCGCGGCCACGACACCTTGCAGGCGACCGCGTTGGTCCACGACCTGCTGCTGCGCCTGCTCGACGCCGAACAGACGCCGCAGTTCAGCGACCGTCGGCATCTGTTCAATGCCGCGGCGCGGATCATGCGCCAGCTGTTGGTCGATCGCGCGCGGCGTGCGGCCTGCGACAAGCACGGCGGCGGCTGGCGGCGCGACGAGTTCGTCTGCGCGTTGGATCTGCCGATGCCGCAGGACACCGGCCTGCCGGACCTGGACGAAGCCTTGCAAGCGCTGGAGCGGCTGGAACCGCGGCTGGCGCAAGTGGTGGAACTGCGGTGTTTCGCCGGGCTGACCGTGGCCGAGGTTGCGCGCCTGCTCGAGCTGGAAGAGCGCACGGTGTACCGCGATTGGGCGGCGGCCCGGGCCTGGCTGCGCGATCGCCTGGCCGACTGAGCGGCCCGGGCTTGGCCGGTCGCGACGCGGCAGCGCGTTGCCTGCGGCACGTCCCCGATTCGCGCACTGCGTCCGCTCTCATGTCCGCCGCTTCCGACGATTTCGAACGCCAGGCCCTGCGGGGGCTGCGCGTCTTGCTCGACACCGACCCGGCCCGGCGCGCCGCGGGGATCGAGGCCATCGCCGATCCGGTCTTGCGCGCCCGGGTCGCGGCGTTGTTGGCGCAGGCCGAGACGCGCGCGGCCGCTGCGCGCGGCGGTCCGGTCGAGGCGGAGCTGGATCCGCTCGGGCCTGGGCACCGGCTCGGCCCGTATCGGTTGCTGGAGCGGATCGGCCGCGGCGGCATGGGCGAGGTGTTCCGGGCCAAGCGTTGCGACGGGGCGTTCGAGCGCGAAGTCGCGTTGAAGTGCATCTGGGGCGGCCTGGCGCCCTTGGCCGAACGCTTCCAGCGCGAGCGCGAGCTGTTGGCGCAACTGCAGCATCCGGGCATCGCGCAGTTGTACGACGGCGGGATCGCCGCCGACGGACGACCGTGGTTCGCGATGGAGTTGGTGCGCGGCGAGCCGATCACCGATTGGTGCGATGCGCGCGAGACCGCGCTGGAGCAACGGATCGAATTGCTGATCCAGGTCTGCGCCGCAGTCGATGCCGCGCACCGCGCATTGATCGTGCACCGCGACCTGAAGCCGGCCAACGTGCTGGTCGACGAGGCCGGTCGGGTCAAGTTGCTCGACTTCGGCATCGCCAAGCAGCTGCTGCCGGGCGAGGCGGAGCAGGCGCCGACCTTGGCGATGACCCCGGCCTGGGCCGCGCCCGAGCAGCGCGACGGGCGCCCGATCACCACCGCCACCGACGTCTACCAACTGGGCCGCTTGCTGCGCGCGTTGCTGATCGGCGTGCCGGCGGCGACTGCGGCCGATGCGCCGCGGCTGGCCGCGGCGTTCCGCGCGCTGCGCCAGCGCGACCCGCAGGCGGCGGCGACCCTGGCCGCAGCGCGGGCGACCACGCCGGCGCGCTTGCAGGCGCGCCTGCGCGGCGACCTGGACTGCATCGTCGCCCGCGCCTGCCTGGAGGAGCCGGCGCAACGCTATCGCAGCGCCGCCGCGTTGGCCGACGACCTGCGGCGTTGGCTCGCGCATCGGCCGGTGACGGCGCGCGGCGAGGATCGCGTTTACCGCCTGCGTCGGCTGTTGCGACGGCACTGGCCGGCGTTCGCGGCCAGCGCGGCCGGCGTGGCCCTGGCCGTGGCCGGCGGCGTCTATCACCTGCAGCGGCTGGATCGCGAACTGGCCCAGACCCGCGCTGCCCGCGACGCCGCGGCGACGGCGCAGCGGCGCGCCGAGGATCAGCGCGAGCGCGCCGAGGCTACCGCCGAGTACTTCGTCGACCTGTTCAAGCAGGCGCGGCCGCGCCAGACCGACGGCGGCGAGGTCTCGGCGCGCGAGTTGTTGTCGGGCAGCCTGGACCAGTTGCTCGGCGATCGCGAGCGCGACCCGCGCGTGCGCGCTTCGTTGCTGGCCGCCAATGGGCGCGCCTGGTCGTATCTCGGACGCATGGAAGAGGCCGACCGCGCCGCGGCCGCGGCGATCGGCCTGATGCAGTCCGATCCGGGCGCGGACGCGGAGACGCTGGTCAAGACCCGCATGCGCCGGATCGGCTACCTGCACCATCTGCACCGCTCCGACCAGGCCCGCCAGGAACTGGACGCGGCCCTGGCGCTGGCCGGCGCGCGGCCCTTGCGCGATCCGGACCTGCGCACCCAGTTGCAACTGTGGCGCGCCAACCTGGCCAGCGAGCGCGACGACGCGCCGATCGCGCGCGATGCCTACGGGCAGGTGCTGAAATTGACCGAAGCGGCGCTGCAGCGCCCGGCCGCGTGCCGCCTGCATTACGGCGCGCTCGGCAACCTGGCCATGCTCGATATCGACCAGCACCGTCCCGCCGACGCCGAACGGCGCCTGCGCCGGGCGCTGGAGATGATCGGCCCCTGCGGCATCCGCGACCGCGCCGATGGCCTGATTCTGCGCCGGGTGCTGAGCGTGGCCCTGATCGATCAGGCGCGCCTGGCCGAGGCGCGCACGCTCGCCGATGAGGTGGCGAGGCAGTCGCGCGCGCACTTCGGCGCGGACGACAGCTTTCTGCGCCATGCGCTGTACGTGCAAGCCTTGGTCGAACTGGCCGACGGCCGGCCGCAGGCGGCGCTGGCGGGCTTGCCCGAGGTGATCCGCGGCGACGCCGCGCACTTGCCGGCGCAGGCGCCGGCGCGTCGCGATGCGCAGGGCTTGCGGGCGCTGGCCTGGATCGCGCGGGCGGATGCCGGCGAGCACGATGTCGGCGAGCGCGATGTCGGCGCCGCCGCGATACCCGGCGCCATGTCCGGCCCGGCTGCCGCCGCGGACCTGGCCGCTGCGGTGCGCGCCTTGTCGGCCGTCGCCACCGACGCGCCGGGCGCGAAGTCCGATCCGGCCACGCGCTTCCATGCCCTGGCGCTGGCGTATGCGCAGTGCCGTCGCGAACCGAATGCGAGCCATCGTGCCGCCTTCGCCGCCGCCCGTACCGCGGTCGGCGAGTTGCGCCCCTGGCGGGCGCGTCTGAGTCGCGATTGGTCCCGTCGTTGCGGTACCGCGGGGGTAGGAGCGGCGCCAGCCGCGACCGCGTTACGGCCGATCGCGCGGTAACACCGATGGCTGATGACCTCGTCGGCTCCATGCAATGGCGCCGCGGCGGATGCATCGCGGTCGCGGCTGGTGACCGAAGGAAATCCCCGTGGGACGCCACTCCTACCCTTTGAGGCGCAGAGAGCGGCTTTGCGACCGTCATGTCAGGTTCTGCCGCCTGCGCTCGTACCCCTCGATACCGCGGCCGGATGCCGCGGTCATCCATACGAGGAGTCACGATCATGAATCTCAAGCCTACCCCCGCCCCCGCCCCCGCCCCCGCCATCGCTGCGCCGCGGCGCTGGCGCCGCCAGCTGCCGCTGGCCGCCGCCGCGCTGGCCCTTGCCTGCGCCGCAGTGTGCGCCCCGGCCGCCGCGCAGGAGCGTTCCACCTTGTCGTCGTTCGCGCCGGCGGTCTATGCCGACGGCCTGCTGCGCCAATACCTGGTCAAGAACGGCCGCATCTACCTGCGCACCGAGCCGAACTGGAACGACTGGCAGAACATCTCCGCCGCCTTCAACGGCAGCCGCCTGGTCGGTTCGGGCGAGATCACCGCGTTCGACGCCGAGCGCTACAGCGACGGCCTGCTGCGCCAGTTCCTGACCCGCGGCGGCCATGTCTACCGGCGCATCCAGGCCGGCGTCGACAACTGGCATGCCTGGGAGAACATCGACAGCGCCTTCCCGGGCACCGGCGACGCGCGCATCACCTCGTTCTCGGTCGCGGTCTACCCCGACGGACTGCAGCGCCAGTTCCTGGTCCGCGGCGGCAGCCTGTATCGCCGCACCCAGACCGCGGCCGGCGGTTGGCCGGCCTGGGAGGACATCAGCGCGGTGGTGCACGCCGCCTGCGGCTCGGAAAGCCCGATCACTTCGTTCCACTCGGCCCCGTACCAGGACGGCAAACTGCGCCAGTTCGTGGTCTGCGGCAACCAGGTGCTGCGCCGCACCGAGCCGAACTGGAATACCTGGGAAAACGTCAGCGGCTTGTTCGCCGGCGTCGGCCGCTCGGCCGATCCGCGCGTCGACGAGCCGATCCACAAGCGGGTGATGGTGATCGAGTACAACCCGACCATCGAGTACCGCCTGAGCGGCGAGCGCATCGACCTGCCGCTGAACCGTGCGATGGGCTGGCGCGATCCGCGCGTGCTGGAGCAGCAGTACATCGAGTTCCTGGAGCAGGCCAGCGAGCAGGTGGTGCAGTACACCGTCGCCGAGCACCTGCGCCTGGACGCGTTCCCGCCACGCACCCGCAACCCGGTCTATGACGACGAAAGCTATCAGCGCTGCATGGCCGACCGGCCGCACAGTTGTCCGCGCGAGGAGGACTTCGACTACGTCGCCGCGCTGCGCGAGCACGGCGTGTGCGAACGCGCCAACCGCTACGAGATCGACGAACTGTGGCTGTGGGGCGGGCCGTACTTCGGCTTCTGGGAGGCCAACATGACCGGCCCGGGCGCATTCGACACCAACGGCGCGCCGATCCCGCACACCCTGACCGGCTGCAACGTCAAGCTCAACATCATGGGCTTCAACTACGAGCGCGAGCCCGAGCGCATGCTCGAGGACATGGGCCATCGGGTCGAGGGCACGATGGAGCACCGCTTCGGCCAGTGGCGCAACACCTACGGTCCGCCGCCGCAGCAGGCGATCCCCGGGCCGAACCCGCTGGAGCGTTTCACCATGCGCGGCTTCGACGTCGGCACCGCCGCCTGCGGCAACATCCACGGCAGTCTCAACACGCCGGTGTTCGATCCCAACAACTGGTGGGGCTACGACTTCACCAATCCGCATCGCGAGCCGAACACCTGCGACGACTGGGAGCGCTATCCGGACCTGACCGGCGCGGTCACGGTCGACAACTGCAGCAAGTGGGGCGGCCCGCGCTGCAGCTTCCCCGACGGCTACGCCGCCGCCGACCGCGGCTGGCACCTGTACTGGCTCGGCAAGATCCCCAACTTCGTCGGCAGTTACGGCGGCGCGCACAACGATTGGTGGTGGTACGTGCTGGACTGGGACGCGGCGGCGGCGACGCCGCCGGGGCGCTGAGGGAAAGCGACGAAGACGAACCGGCGGCGACTGAGCGCCGGTTCGTCATGTCTGCGAGCGGCCTCAGCCGCGCTCCACCAGCGCCGCCAGCTTCTTCGGCGCCAGCACGCAATAGCTTTCGGCGAGCAGGTCGGCGACCTCGTCCCAATCGGTGCCGGCGTCCAGGGCCAGGCCGACGATGTTGGCGAACCACACCGGCCGGAAGAACGGCGCGCGCCTGAAGCGCGGCGCGTCGGCGCGCGCCTGCGGCAGGCGGAAGGTCAGCACGGTCAGCGGCCCGGGATGGCCGGCCGCCTGCGCATAGGCCGGCGGCCAGCCGTCGGCGATGGCGACGACATGGGCGAAATTCTTCTTGCCGACCATCCAGCGCGTACCGGTCCAGGCGGGTTCTTCCCAGGCTTCCGGCAGGCCCAGGCAGATCGCCGACAGGCGGGCGACGGTGGCGGCGGCGACTTGCGAACGCTCGGCCATGGCGGAGGGACCAGGGACGGAGGGGGTTAAGCGAGCTTAACCCCCTCCGTCCCTGTAGGTGCCTGCAGGTGGCGCTACAACTCCTCGGCGGTCGCCTCGCGCGCGCAGCAGTAGCTGTAGAAGCCGGTGCTCATGGCCTTGGTGTACACCAGGTGGCCGTACTTGAGGTGGCTGTCGCCCGCGCAGGTGTAGGTGAACCTGGCCAGCAACTGCTCGTCGCTGCCGCGCAGCGTTTGGGTCGACGCGAGTTCCTGCAGCCGGCAGCCCGGATAGAGGCGGCCGATGTCCATGTCGACGGCCTTGGAGTCGACCCGGGCGCAGCCGGCGAGCAGGCAGGCGCAGGCGAGCGGTACGAGCATTCGGTCCATGAGTCTCTTCGCTGAAGTCGGGCAGGGCCGTCGCTTCCGTAACGGCCGCTGGCGAGGGTAGCAGACGGCGTTGCGCACGCAGGCGGCCATGGCGACCGACCGGGTCGCCGCCGGGCCGCGTGGACCGGCGCCCCGGCCGATGCAGACCGATCCAGGCCGATACGATTGCGACCGCCGCCTCGCCGGGCGCGCGACGCTGCGCGCACAACGCCGCAGGCGGCGCCGGCGCCGATTGTGGTTGCCGCAGGTGCGTGTTCCAGTCGCCGCACGCTCTCCATCCCGGAGGGCTTTCAAGGAGGAAACACGATGAATCGTACGATTCCGACCGCGCTGGCCGCGGCGATGCTGGTAGCGGTTTGCGGCGCGGCCCAGGCCGGCCTGAAGTCCAATGTCCCGGTCACGGTCGAGAACAACGCCCAGGGCAACGCATTCCGCGCCTACGGCATGCTCGGCACCGCGCGCAACAGCGCCGACGGCAACCAGGTGATCGGTTGCGGCATCAGCGTCGTCGGTACCGGCAGCGCGGGCGCGGTGTGCGAGGCGCAGAACTCGGGCGGGCGCTACGTGCGCTGCATCACCTACAACGCCGCCATGATCTCGGCGGTGCAGAGCGTCGAGGCGGATTCCTATATCGAATTCACCTTCGATGCCCAGGAAAACTGCACCAGCCTCTATGTCGCCAACAGCTCGTCCAACGCGGTCAAGCAGCCCTGATCCGTGCCGGCGCCGCCGTCCGGCGGCGCCGGCCTTGGCTGCGCTGCCGGCCGCGGCGGTCGCCGAATCCGGCCCGCACGGATGCCGGGCGGAGCCCGTGTCGCCCGCATCAGCACGGGTCGTAAGTCCTCACCTCGATGTTGTGGCCGTCGAGGTCGTGGAAGTACAGCGCCTCGCCCCAACCGCGCGCGCCGTACTGCGCCGCGGCCCGGCCGTCGCGCACGAACGGGCCGCCGCCGTGGCCGATGCGCAGCGTGCGCAATCGCGTGCGCACCGCTTCGAAGCCGGCGCGATCGGTATGCAGGGCGAGGTGGGCGGGGTCCCTGGGCGCCTGCGGCAGCAGATCGATCACGCAGTCCGGCGCCAGGCGCAGGGCGAGGAACGGCGATTCGCCGCGCTCCGCGGCCAGCCCCAGCGTGCGCCGGTAGAACTGCGCCGACGCCTCGGGATCGGCGACGCGCAGGATCAGATGGTCGAGCCGCAACCGGCCGGCCCCATGGTTTTTGTCGATAGAAGCGGACATCGGTCGCATCGGCGGCTTGGTCGGGAGCCGCGGTCGTGACAGTCTAGGAAGCGGCCGTCGCGATCGCAGTCGACGATTCGGCATGCCGGGCCTACGCAAACGCATGAGCGGGTTGGACGATGTCGATCGATTGGGACGACCTCAAGACCGTATTGGCGATCGCGCGCCACGGCACGCTGAGCGCGGCCGCGCGTGCGCTCGGCACCAGCCAGCCCACGGTCGGACGGCGGCTGGAAGCGCTGGAACAGCGCCTGGGGGCGAAACTGTTCGATCGCGAAGCGATCGGGCTGCGCGCCACCGCGCTCGGCCACTCGCTGCTGGAGGGCCTGGAGCAGATGGACTCCGGCGCATCGGCGGTGCAGCGCCAGGTCGCCGCGCGCGATACCGGCCTGTCGGGCGAGATCCGGGTGACCAGCCTGGACTGGCTCGGCGACGAGGTAGTCGCGCCGATGCTGGCGCGCTTCGGCGCGATGCATCCCGGGCTGGAGATCGAGCTGAGCAACGACACCCGGGTCTATAACCTGGCCCGGCGCGAAGCCGATCTGGCGTTGCGCTTCGGCGCCTTCACCCAGGAAAACCTGATCGAGCGCCGGGTCGCCGATGTCGCCTATGCCTTGTACGCCAGCGACGACTATCTGCAGCGGCACGGCCGGCCCGAACCCGGTGACGGTTTCGCCGGCCATGCGCTGGCCTATCTGGACCGCGCCGCCGGCGAGGTGCCGCACGAGCAGTGGTTGCCGCCGCTCGCGCATTCGGCGCGCACGGTGCTGCGCTGCAACGGCCTGCGCGCGCATCTGGCCGCGGTGCGCACCGGCGCGGCGATGGCGGTGCTGCCCTGCCTGCTCGGCGAGCGCGAACCGTCGCTGCAGCGCGTGGCCCTGGCGCAGGCGATGCCGTTGCGCCCGGTGCGGCTGGGCTTTCACTCCGACTTGCGCGACACCCCGCGGATCCGCGCCCTGGTCGACTTCATGGTGGCGCAGTTCGCCGAACTGGCCGGCGAACTGAACCCCCTGCGTCCCTGTCGATAGCTAGGGATAACGCGATGACCCCGATCGATTTCGGCCCCGACGATCTGGCGCTGCTGCGCGCGCTCAACCGCTTGCGCGGCCGAGGCGTCTCCGCCGAGCGCGAGGCGCTGGAGCAGCGGCTCGAACGCCGCTTCGGCGCCGACACGCGCCTGGCGGTGTACGGCACGCTGGCGCCCGGCGAACCGAACGAACATCAGCTCAGCGCCCTGGCCGGGCACTGGTTCGGCGGCGGCGCGGTGCGCGGGCGCTTCGCCGCGCAGGGCTGGGGCGCCGCGCTCGGCTATCCGGCCCTGGATTGGTCCGAGGACGGGCCGCCGGTGCCGGTGCAGGTGTTCGTCTCGTCCGACTTGCCGCAGCACTGGCCGCGCCTGGACGCGTTCGAGGGCGAGGAGTACCGGCGCATCCTGGTGCCGGTGCACGGCGCCGGCGGGGTGCTGGCGGTGGCCAATCTGTATGCCGCCGTGCAGGACGGCGGCCCGGGGCCTTGAGCCCTGGCGCCGATCGCCGGTACGGCGGGCGACGCGGGCGGATGCTACCGGACGGTTTCGATCGGCGGGTTCGATCGGTGGTTCGATTGGCGGGTTCAGTCGACCAGAAACCCGCTGGTCAGGTTGAGTATCGCGCCGGTCATCGCCGCCGCGCGCGGCGAGGCGGCGTAGACCGCGCTGCCGGCGATCTCGTCCAGGCCCGGCAAACGCTTGAGCACGGTGCCCTCGGCCGCTCCTTGCAGCATCGCTTCGATGCTCAGGCCGGCGGCGTCGGCCTGCGGCTGGAACACCTCGCGCGCATGCGAGCCGCGCGCCAGCGTTTCGGGGATGGCATGCGAACGCAGGCATACGGTGCGGACGCCGCGCGGGCCGAGTTCGCCGGCCAGGTGTCGCCACAGCGCCTCCACGCCGGCGCAGGCGACGCAATGGCCGAGGTAGCCCGGACCGGTCATGCGCGCCACCGGCGTGACGATCGTCATCAGCGCTCCGCCCGGGCGCAGGTGCCGCGCCGCGGCCTGGGCGATCAGGTAATGGCTGCGCAGATAGCGCTGCACCGGCAGTTCGAACTGCTCCAGGCTCAGTTCCGCCAACGCCACGCCTTGCACGTGCACGAAGCCGGCCGCGTTGAACACCGCGTCGATGCCGCCGGCGCGCGCGGCGACGGCGTCGGCGTGGCGATGGACGGCCTCAGGGTCGAGCACATCGACGCAGTCGGCTTCGGCCTGGCCGCCGTCGGCGGCGATCGCGGCGACCGCCGCGTCGAGCCGCTCGCGCCCGCGCGCAGCCAGGAACACCCGCGCGCCGGCGCTTGCGAACGCCCGCGCCACCGCGCCGCCGATCGCGCCGCTGCCGCCATAGACCAACGCCACCTTGCCTGCGAGTTCGCCTTGCATGCTTGCCTCCGCCGTGTCGGACAGGGTCGGTCGAGCGCCAGGGCCGAGCCGCGGCCCGCGCCGGTTCCCAGACCCTGCTTATAAGCCATCGGGCCGGGCCCGAAAGGAGCCGGCGGTAGCCGATTGAGGGCGACCGCTTTGCACTACTATGGTGCAATGCCCTCCGACCCCCAGCCCGCCCCCGACCTGAGCCTGGACGGCCTGACCACGCCGATGGCCTGGACCGATCCGGCCGGGGCGATCGCCGGCTGCAATCTGGCGTTCTCGCGCTGGTTCGGGATCGGCGCGCGGCGCTTGATCGGCTGGCCGCTGTCGGGCCTGGACGCCGACGACGACGGCCGCCTGGCGCGGGCCCTGGCGCGCGCCGGCGGCGACGAAGCGCCGCTGCGGATGCGCCGCCTGCGCCTGCGTTACGCCGGCGGGGAGGACCGTTTCGCCGATCTGTGGCTGAGCCGGCGCGACAGTGGCGGTTGGTTGCTGGAGGCGCACCCGGTCGACGAGTTCCCCGGCGACGACCCGGCCCTGCTGCTGCCTTCTGCGCTGTCGGCCTCGCTGAAGGGCCTGGCGCACGAACTGCGCAACCCGCTGGCCGGGTTGAAGGGCGCGGCCCAGTTGCTGGGGCGGCGCATCGACGACAGCGAGGGGCGCGAACTGGTCGAACTGATCGATAGCGAAGTCGAGCGCCTGGCCGCCCTGGTCGACCGGCTGCTGATCGCGACCCCGCCGCGGCCGCACGCGCCGCTCAACATCCACGCGGTGCTCGAACGGGTGCTGCGCCTGGCCGAGGCCGACGCCGGCTGGGCGGTGCGGCTGGTGCGCGACTACGACCCCAGCCTGCCGGAGTTCTTCGGCGACGCCGACCGCTTGATGCAGGCGGTGTGGAACCTGGTGCGCAACGCGATCGAGGCCGGCGCCAGCCACGTCCATCTGCGCACCCGGATCGAGCACGGCGTGCGCATCGCCGACGCCGTGCATCCGATCGCCCTGCGCCTGGAGATCGTCGACGACGGCCGCGGCGTGCCGGAAGAACTGGCCGAACAATTGTTCCTGCCGCTGGTGTCCGGGCGCGCCGAAGGCAGCGGCCTGGGCCTGGCGCTGGCGCAGCTGGTCTCGCGCGAGCACCGCGGCTCGCTGGCCTATCGCTCGCGCCCGGGCCACACCGTTTTCACCCTGTTGCTGCCGATGCAGATCGACACCGAGGAGACGCGCCCGTGAGCGCCGCACGCATCTGGGTCGTCGACGACGACCGTTCGGTCCGATTCGTTCTCGCCACCGCCCTGCGCGCCGCCGGCTACCGCGTCGACGAGTTCGAGAACGCCGCCGACGCGCTGGACGCGCTGGAGCAACGCGGCGCGCCGCAACTGCTGTTCACCGACGTGCGCATGCCCGGCGACGGCGGCCTGGTGTTGCTGGAGAAGCTCAAGGCGCGCGCGCCCGCGTTGCCGGTGGTGGTGATGAGCGCCTACACCGACGTCGCCAGCACCGCCGGCGCGTTCCGCGGCGGCGCGCAGGAGTTCCTGTCCAAGCCCTTCGATCTCGACGAGGCGGTAGCGCTGGCCGCGCGCACCCTGGCCGCGAACGGCGCGCCGGAGCCGGCGCCGGCGGCGGCCGAGGAGGCGCCGGCCGACACGCTGATCGGCGACACCCCGGCGATGCTCAACCTGTTCCGCGCGATCGGCCGCCTGGCGCAGGCGCCGCTGTCGGTGCTGATCACCGGCGAAACCGGCACCGGCAAGGAACTGGTCGCGCGCGCGCTGCATCGCGAATCGCCGCGCTCGGCGCGGCCGTTCGTGGCCCTGAACACCGCGGCGATTCCGTCGGAGCTGCTGGAAAGCGAGTTGTTCGGCCACGAAGCCGGCGCCTTTACCGGCGCCCAGCGCCGCCACATCGGCCGCTTCGAGCAGGCCGACGGCGGCAGCCTGTTCCTGGACGAGATCGGCGACATGCCGTTGCCGTTGCAGACCCGCTTGCTGCGCGTGCTGGCCGAAGGCGAGTTCTTCCGCGTCGGCGGGCGCGAACTGATCCGGGTCGACGTGCGGGTGATCGCCGCCACCCACCAGGACCTGGAGACGCTGGTCGCGCAGGGCCGCTTCCGCGCCGACCTGCTGCACCGGCTCGACGTGGTGCGGCTGCGCCTGCCGCCGCTGCGCGAGCGCCGCGCCGACGTGCCGCAGCTGGCCGAGCGCTTCCTGGCCGCGGCCGCGGCCCGCTTCGCCGCGCCGATCAAGCGTCTGTCCAAGCCGGCGCTGGAACGCCTGCTGGCCCACGACTGGCCGGGCAACGTACGCGAACTGGAGAACGTGTGCTGGCGCCTGGCCGCATTGGCGCCGGGCGAAACCATCACCCGCGCCGACCTAGACGAGGTGCTGGACGTGGCCGAAGCGCCCGCGCCGGGCGCGGCCGAATGGGAGCACCAACTGTCGGCCTGGGCGCGCGCGCAACTGGCCGAAGGCCGCGCCAACCTGCATGCCGACGCGCGCGAGCGTTTCGACCGCGCCTTGCTCGAGGCGGCGCTGGCGCATACCGGCGGGCGCCGCACCGAGGCGGCGGCGCGCTTGGGCCTGGGCCGCAATACCCTGACCCGCAAGCTCGGTCCGGGGCGGCGCGGCGCCTGAGCCTGCGCGTACCGGTCCGAGCGCGGATCGCGTGCGCCGGTTTACCGCGCTTGGCGGATTGCGAACCGGGTCCGGCCCGGCGCGGCGCGCGCCGACATAATCCGGCCAACCGTTCCGCCGCGGTCGTTGCCGTCGCCGTCACCGCCGGTGCCGCTTCGGCGCCATGTTTCACCGGCACTGAACCCGGCCGGGGCTAGCGTCGGAATTCCTCTCGCACGCGCGCCGTCCGCGACGGCGCCGACAGGAGTCATTGCATGTTGTCCATCCTGCGTACCGCTACGATCGCCGCCGCCGTCCTCGCGCTCGCCGCCTGCGGCGGCCAGACCGCCAAGCCCACGCCGCCGCCGCCGGGCCCCAAGCCGGTGTCGACCGCGCAGTCGGCGGTCGCGGTGATGGCTTCGGCCTCCGGCAGCCTGGTCAGCGGCAAGCTGAGCCTGCGCCCGATGGGCGACGGCGTGCACCTGACCGGCGAGATCGGCGGGCTCGGCGCCAACAGCACCCACGCCATCCATATCCACGAGAAGGGCGATTGCAGCGCGGCCGATGCCAGCAGCGCGGGCGGCCACTTCAATCCCTCCGGCCAGCCGCACGGCCGGGTCGGCCACGGCGCGCACCACGCCGGCGACATGAACAACCTGGTCGCCGACGGCGAAGGCGTGGCCAAGGTCGACGTGCACGCCAGCGGCGTGACCCTCGGCGGCGGCGCGGCCAACGACGTCGTCGGCCGTGCGGTGATCGTGCACGCAGCCGCCGACGACTACGCCAGCCAGCCGGCCGGCAACGCCGGCGCGCGCCTGGCCTGCGGCATCATCAAGGTCGCGCGCTGAGCGGACTGCGCGCGGTATCCGTGCCGCGCGCCCGTCGGGCTGTCGAGCCGCCCGCTGCCGCGAGTCGCGCCGTCGTTCGCCATGCCGTCTTGAACATGCCGTCCTGAGCCGGCCGTCCTGAGCCGGCCGTCTTGAGCGCACTGTCTTGAGCAGGTCAGTCTTGAGCCCGTCGTCTTGAGCCCGCTATGTTGAGCACACCGTTCTGAGCCTGCCGCCATGAGCCGATTGCGCATTCGCGACGCCGTCGCCGCCGACCGCGACCTGATCGCCGACTGGATGGTCGCGATGGCCTGGGAAACCGAGCACAAGCGGCTCGACCCGCCGACCGTGCAGGCCGGCGTCGGCGCCGGCTTGGCCGATTCGGCCAAGGCGCGCTACTTCGTCGCCATGCGCGAGGCCGAAGTCGCCGGCCGCGAGACCATCGCGGTACCGGCCGGCACCCTGATGCTGACCCGCGAGTGGAGCGACTGGCGCAACGGCGACTGGTGGTGGATCCAGAGCGTGTACGTGGCCGCCGAGCACCGTCGTCAGGGCGTCTATCAGGCCCTGCACAGCCACGTCGCGGCCCTGGCCCAGGCGACGCCCGGCGTGGTCGGCCTGCGCCTGTACGTCGAACGCGGCAACGCCGCGGCGCAGCGCACCTACCGGGCGATGGGCATGGACGACGCGGGCTACGACATTTACGAGCAGGGCACCTGAGCCGGTAGCGTTGCTTCCTGTAGGAGCGGCGTCAGCCGCGACCACCGAAGCGACGCAATACCACGCATCCTGCCGAAGACCGCCGCTTCATCGCGCAGCGCATCGGCGAAGGCGCCTTGTTCCGAGCTTCGGCTACGGCGCTTGCGTACGTCGCTGCGGCTGTCGCGGCTGACGCCGCTCCTACAGGAGGGCGCGCTTCAGGAGGGTGTGTTTACAGCGCCTCGCGCTCGGCCGGGCCGTCGCAGTGGACGAAGGTGACCGGGACGGCGTGGGCGCCGAGCACCGCGGAGATCTGGCGCAGGCGCGCTTCGAAGTGCTGGTACCGGCGGTTGAGGGTCTGCCGGCATTCCTCGGTGTTGCACGGCGCCTCGGGCGCGTAGCGGGCGTGCCAGGCGGCCGGGGAGAACAGGGCGATGCGCGCCTCGCCTTCGCTGTAATGCACCAGCGGCTCCGGCGGCGCGTCCAGCCACTCCTCGCCTTCCGGCGCCAGCAGGGCGGTTTCCAGCAACGGCCACAGCGGGCCCAGGCCGGCGTGTTCGTACTGCATCGCCATCATCGCGGCGAGGTCGTGCACGGTCAGGTAGCGGGCGTGCTCGACCTGCAGGCCGAACGCGGCCTGCGCGGCCAGGGCGGTGTCGGCGCCGGCCATGCCGCGCTCGAGCAGATGGCTTTCCAGCAGGTCGCCGACCCGGGCCACGCGGTCGGCGTCGCCGCCGAGCAGGAACGGCACCAGCCGCAGCGGGCCGCCGGCGTAATCGGGCGAGGGCGCCAGCGCGCCCGGCAACTGGGCGTCGTGGGCGCCGAAGGCGATCACCCGGCCGGCCTGCGCGTCGGCGTGGCGCTCGCGCGGCGCGTTCGCGGCCAATTGGTCGAGTTCGCGGTGCAGCGGCCAGCCCGGACGCAGCAGTTCGACCGGATCGTAATGGGCGCCGACCGTGATCAGGTCCAGCCCGGCGGCCTCGGCGGCGAAGCCGGCCAGGTCGCGCGCGACCTTCTCCGCCAGGGCGCCGGCGTCCTGGCGCGGCAGGGCCGCGCGGTCGACCGTGGCGTCGCCGCGGAGCTCCAGGGCGAGGGCGCCGAGGACGTGCAGGGGCGCGGATCGACCGCTGGCGGAGGGGCTGGCAGGGCTCATGGTCACCGAGGATACGCTGGCGTTTGGTAGAGCGCGTGTGCGGCGCTACACTGAGCCCCATTATGCCCGCTCCGCCACGGCGGGCTGTCCCGAATCCCCCGCGAGGTGTGCCGATGCGTCCAAACCGTCCCGTCGCCGTGCTCGGTGGCGTGCGTATTCCGTTTTGCCGCCAGAACACGGCCTATGCGGACGTGGGCAACCTGGGCATGTCGGTCCGCACCCTCGGCGCGCTGGTCGAGAAATTCGGCCTGCACGGGCAGCAGCTGGGCGAAGTCGCGATGGGCGCGGTGATCAAGCACAGCAACGACTGGAACCTCGGCCGCGAGGCCGCGCTGTCCTCCGGCCTGTCGCCGCTGACCCCGGGCATCACCCTGCAGCGCGCCTGCGGCACCTCGCTGGATTCGATCATCACCATCGCCAACAAGATCGCGGTGGGCCAGATCGAGGCCGGCATCGGCGGCGGTTCGGACACCACCTCCGACGTGCCGATCGTGTACGGCAAGCAGCTGCGCCGGCGCCTGCTCGAAGCGGCGCGGGCCAAGACCACCAAGGACAAGCTGGCGGCGTTCAAGGGCTTCCACCTGCGCGAGCTCAAGCCCGAGTTCCCCGGCGTGGCCGAGCCGCGCACCGGCAAGAGCATGGGCGACCACTGCGAGGACATGGCCAAGCAGTGGAACATCTCACGCGATTCGCAGGACGAGTGGGCGCTGTCTTCGCACCAGAAGCTGGCCGCGGCCTACGAGCGCGGCTTCTTCGACGACCTGGTGGTGAGCTTCCGCGGCGTCTCGCGCGACAACATCCTGCGTCCGGACAGTTCGCTGGAGAAGCTGGCGACGCTGAAGCCGGCGTTCGACAAGACCTCCGGCCGCGGCACCCTGACCGCGGCCAACTCGACCCCGCTGACCGACGGCGCCGCGGCCTGCCTGCTGGCCTCGGAAGAGTGGGCCCAGGCCCACGGCCACGAGGTGCTGTGCTATCTGCGCGACGCGCAGGTCTCGGCGGTCGATTTCGTCCACGGCGAAGGCCTGCTGATGGCGCCGACCGTGGCCGTGCCGGAGATGCTCAAGCGCCAGGGGCTGAGCCTGCAGGACTTCGACTTCTACGAAATCCACGAGGCCTTCGCCGCGCAGGTGCTGTGCACGCTGCGCGCCTGGGAGAGCGAGGACTACTGCAAGAACCGGCTCGGCCTGGACGCGCCGCTGGGCCGGATCGACCCGGCCAAGATCAACCCGAACGGTTCCTCGCTGGCGGCGGGCCATCCCTTCGCCGCGACCGGCGCGCGCATCGTCGCCACCGCGGCCAAGGAACTGAAGCAGCGCGGCGGCGGCCGCTGCCTGATCTCGATCTGCACCGCCGGCGGCATGGGCGTGGTGGCGATCCTGGAGCGTTGAGCCCCGGACCACCGGTTTCGCGCCGGATCGATCGCGCAACGCCCCGCATCGCGGGGCGTTTTCGTATCCATCGCGATGGCGCACGCTCCCTGCAGGAGCGGCGTCAGCCGCGACCGCCGAAGCGGTGCAATACCACGCACGGGCCGAAGCCGTTGACCCGCATGCGAACGGCGAGGCGCCGCAGATCTGCGCTTCGGCGGCTGGCGCTTACGTACGTCGCTGCGGTTGTCGCGGCTGACGCCGCTCCTACAGGCGATGGCATCCGAGGTGCCGACGCTACGCCGGCCCGCCGCGGCTGCGCCCGGGCACGTAGCTCGGCGGCCAGTTCGCCGGCAGCGTGCCCTTGGCCTGCATCTGCACAACCAGGGCCTGTTCCAGCAGCGACTGCTGCGCGCGGTACGCCGGATCGCCGGCCAGGTTGCGGTCCTGCTGCGGGTCGCTGCGGTGGTCGTACAGCTCCCAGTCGCCGCCCTGGTCCGGCTGGTTTTCCGGCGGCAGGTAGACCGCATAGGTCCATTGCTCGCTGCGGATCGCGCGGATCGTGCTCGGGCCGTCGCCGCCGATGTCGTCGTAGGTGAAATGCACCTCGTCCTGCACCGAAGCCTCGGGGTCGGCCAGCACCGGGCTCAGGTCGCGCCCGACCAGGTCGGGGAACTGCTCGGCGACGCCGAGCAGGGCGGCCAGGGTCGGCAGCAGGTCGACCGAGCTGGCCAGGGCCTGGCTGCGCTGCGGCCGCGGCCAGGCGACCGGGTTGGAGAACAGCAGCGGCACGTGCAAGGCCTCGTCGTAGGCGTTGACGAACTTCTCCACCAGCCCGTGCGAGAGGCCGAGCTCGCCGTGGTCGGCGAAGCGCACGATCAGGGTGTTGTCGAGCTGCTCGCGGCTCATCGCGTCGAGCAACTGCAGGATCTGCGAATCCACGTATTCCAGCAGGTAGGCGTAGAAGTCGACGAAGTCCTGCGGTCGCGCGCCGGCCGCCGCCATCGCGCTCCAGGCGTAGCTGGCCTGCGCGCGCGGTTTGCCGGACAGGTTTTCGTTGGCGTTGTTCGGCAGCGGCGCGCCGCTGGCGCCGTAGACGCAGGCGTCGTAGTAAGTCGCGGCCAGGTCGAGAAAGCCCAGGTGCGAGTCGTGCGGATTGACCAGCGACACCACCAGGCAATACGGCGAGGGCGGCGGCGCGGCGAGGAACTTCAGCGCGTCGGCCAGATAGCGCTGATCGTTCTGGTTCGGCGCGCCCGGCGAGGGCGGGGCGCTGGCCAAGGTGCCGCCGCCCAGGTAGGTCGGGCCCAGGCTGAGCCCGGCGTCGTTCGGATCCCAATCGGAAAACCCCCAGCGGCTCAGGTCGCTCGGGCTCTGGCCGGGCTCGTTGCCGCCGAGCAGGTGCCACTTGCCGATCCAGTAGCAGCCGTAGCCGGCGGCCTGGGCGACCGTGGCCAGGTTCGGCAGCACGTCGGGCAGGGGCAGCGAATCGGCGCCGGTGGTGGTGGTGCAGCCGGTGACCGCGGGGTACTGGCTGGTGAGGAAGGTGGCCCGGCTCGGCGTGCACATGCAGGCGCCGGTGTAGGCGCGTTCGAAGCTCAGGCCGTTGCCGCCCAGGCGCCGCATCGCCTTGAGCCGGGCGCCCAGCTCGGCGCGGTACGGCGCCGGCCACTGCGCCAGGCTGCGCTCCTGGTCGGTGATGATGAGCAACAGGTTCGGCTGCGCGCCGTAGCGGAACAGATCGCTCAGGGCCATGGGGGCATCGCCTCGGGGGATGTGGGATCAAACGCAGCGGCCTGCGCCGACGGGTCGCCGGCGGGCTGGCGCGGGCCTGGTTTGCGGCAATATGTGCGTGCCGTCACGGCCGGGGGAGGCACCGTGGGGCTTGCCGCGACGCCGGTCGTCGCCCGACCCCGGTCGGCCCGCTCGCGCGTTCTCCGATACGTTCCCTCGCACGACAAGGAGTCGTCATGTCCCGTCCGTTCGCCCTGTTGTTGCTGGTCCTGGCCGCCGCGCCGGCGCAGGCCCTGACCTTCGCCGACCAGGCCCTGGTCTGCCCGATCGACGGCAAGAGTTTCACCAGCCGGGTGATGAGTTCCGGCACCTCGTTCGGGCGCTACTTCGACACCCGTCCGTTCGGCCCGATCGCCGCGCCGGCGCCGCTGCCGGCCTGCCCGGGCAACGGCTTCATCGTGATCGAGCAACGCGACTACGGCGCCGAGGAGCTGGCCAAGCTGCGCGCCTTCGTCGCCTCGGCCGAGTACCGCGGCTGGATCGCCGAAGAAACCCCGTATTACCGCCTCGCCCGGCAGATGGCCTTCGCCGGCGCCAGCGCCGATGCGACCGCCAACGTCTGGCTGCAGGCGACCTGGGAAGCCGGCCCGGAGCGCTATCCGCGCTACGCCGAGCAGGCCTTGCAGGCCTGGCAGCAGCGCGCGCAGCGCCAGGCCGGCAGCGAAGACGGCGTGCATGCGCGGCTGGTGGTCGGCGAACTGCAGCGGCGCCTGGGCCGTTTCGACGACGCGCGCGCGACGTTCCTGGCCGTGCGCGCCGACCCGGCGCTGGCCAAGCTCGAAGACGTCGAAACCCGCGACTACCTGGGCAAGATCGTCGACGCGCAACTGCAACTGGTCCAGGCGCGCGATCCGAGCAATGCGCGCCTGGACGACGACGGCAAGATCGTCCACTTCTGAGCGAGGCCGCGGGCGCCAAACCGCGCGCCCCGAAGCGCGAGGCCGCGGTCGGCTCCGCTGCGCAGGCCAACGCTGCCTGCGCAGCGTGCCGCTTCGGCCTGCGCGCAGCGCCCGGCGCCCTCGGCCCGTCCTGCATGGGCGGGGCCGGCGCCGTCTTCGGCGGATCGGAAAGCACACCCTCGACGCCAGGCCGGATACCGGTTCCGTGACCCGCATCGCGCAGGTTCACGAAAGTCGGTTTCGCAGCCGTTGTAGCGCTTCCATGCGCGATGGTACGGTCGTCCGGCAACACACCATACGCAAACGTATCCATTCGTGCTGGACGGTCCTTGGGAGGGGACGATCTCATGCGCGCAATCCGGTCGTGGCTGTTGTGTCTGTTCCTGTGCGTCGCGGTTTCGCCGGCCTGGGCCGGCGGTTTCACCGGTTCCTACCAGCGCATCGCCGGTTGGGACGGCGCCGAACTCGGCGCCTTCGTGATGGTGCCCAAGGACCAGGGCCCGGGGCCGTTCCCGCTGCTGGTGATGCCGGCCAGCTGGGCGGTGCCGAACCTCGAATACGTCGGCCGCGGCGGCCTGCTCGCCAGCCGCGGCTACGTGGTGGTCAGCTACACCTCGCGCGGGTTCTGGGATTCGCAGGGACTGATCGACATCGCCGGGCTGGGCACGGTCGAGGACGTCAGCGCGGTGATCGACTGGGCGCTGGCGCATACCCCGTCGAACCCGCAGCGGATCGGCGCCAGCGGCATTTCCTACGGCGCCGGCATCAGCCTGCTCGCCGCCGAGCGCGACCCGCGGATCAAGGCGGTGGCCGCGCTCAGCGGCTGGGCCGACCTGGAAGCCTCGCTGTACGCCAACCGCACCGTCAGCAAGCAGGGCACCAGCCTGCTGGTGCTGGCCGGCGCGCTGACCGGCCGGCCCGGCCCGGAGCTGGCCGGCGCCACCGCCAAGATCGCGCTCGGCGATCACGACGGCGCGGTCGCCGACCTGCTGCCGGTGGTGCCGCAACGCAGCCCGGCCACCGACGTCGCCGCGCTCAACCGCAACGGCACCGCGGTGCTGCTCGCCAACGCGTACAACGACAGCCTGTTTCCGCCGGGCCAGTACATCGATTTCTACGGCCGCCTGACCGGGCCCAAGCAGCTGTTGTTCAGTCACGGCGATCACGCCACGGTCGAGGCGCCCGGCGCGCTGGGCCTGCCCAACGACATCTACGACGCGGTCGGGCGTTGGTTCGACCGCCACCTCAAGGGCCTGGACAACGGCGTCGAGCGCGAACCGCGGGTGCGGCTGAAATCGCAGGACGGCGATTGGCGCGGCTACGCCGACTGGAACGCGGTGCAAAGCGGCGCGACCGTGTTCGCGCTGACCCGGCCCAGCGGCCTGATCGCGCCGACCGGCGACCTCAGCGCCGCGCCCAGCACCGGCTGGCGCCACTCGATCCTCACCGGCCTGCCCACCGTCGCCGACTCCGGCATCGCCATGGTCAGCGGTTTCCTGCAATCGCTGCAGGTCGCGCCGCAGGCCTCGATCCCGTTGGTCGCGCGCGCCGGCGCGGCGGTCTGGGAGAGCCCGATGCATTGGCTGCCGCGCCAGCTCAGCGGCATGCCGCAGCTGCGCATCACCGTGACCCCGAGCCAGTCGGAGGTCAGCCTGTTCGCCTACCTCTACAGCGTCGACCTGCTCGGCAACGGCTCGCTGCTGAGCCATAAGCCGTACTCGTTGCGCGGCGCGACGCCGGGCGTGGCCCAGACCCTGGACCTGCGCCTGGAAGCGACCAGCTGGGACATCCCGGCCGGGCGCCGGCTGGTGCTGGTGATCGACACCGAGGACCCGCGCTACGCCTCGGCCAGCCGTCTCGGCGGCACGGTCAGCTTCAGCTCGCCGGCGGCGAATCCGTCGACCTTGAGCCTGCCGCTGCGCTGAGCGCAGTCGGCACCACTAGCGGCGGCGCCTGCCAGCGCCGCCGTTTTTGTGACACACATTGCGAAAATCCGCCCAATCGCTACGATGTCCGCCGATACGGCCGGTGTCTAGCGGGCGCTACGGCGGTCCGCAGGCGCCGACCGTATTCGCGCAGTCGACGCCGCTGTGCCGGGCAGGGGGCCTGGGGCCGGTGCGCAGCGCAGGGAGCGCATGCGATGCCCACGTTCAACCCTTACGAGGCGCCGCAAAGCGCATTCGCCGCCCAGGCCGAGGACGACCGTAATGGTCCATGGCGCGATGGCGCCGACTTGGTCGTACGCCACGACGCCCGGTTGCCGCAACGCTGCATCAAATGCAACGCGCCATCGGGCGCGCTCAAGCGCCGACGCTATTACTGGCACAACGGCGGCTACTACCTGCTGATTCTGATCAATCTGCTGGTTTACGCGCTTGTGGCCGTGCTGGTGCGCAAGAAAACCCACCTCAGTGCAGGTCTGTGCGAGCAGCACGGCCGCCGGCGCACGCTGGGCCTGAGTCTTGCGACCGGGCTGTTCCTGATCGCGACCGGCATTTTCGTGGCCGCCCTGGTCAGGGGCGGCGGGCCGGAATTGTTCGCGCTGGCCGTGGTCGCGTTGCTGGCCTCGATCGTGGCCGGCATGAGCCTCGCGCGGCTGGTTCATCCCAAACGCATCAGCGAGCGCTACGCGCGTTTCGGCGGTTGCGGTCGCGCGTTTCTCGATACCTTGCCGCGCTTTCGCGGCCTCGATGGCTGACCGCCGCAGGCGAGCCATGCCGACATTCGATCCGGAAACCGAAATCGATTCTCTACTAGGCGAAGATCCGCAGCGTCGCCTGGGACCATGGCATGCGGAGGGGCTGTTGGTGGTCGGTAATCATTCGCGATTGCCGGCGCGCTGTGTGAAGTGCAACGCTCCGGCGGCGATACCGATGCAGCGGCGTAGTTTCGTTTGGCACCCATGGGTGCTGTATCTGCTGGCGCCGATCAACCTGCTGATCTATGCGATCGCGGTCGCGTTGGTGCGCAAGAAGGTCGAGGTGACCTTGGGCTTGTGCGCTCGCCACGAGCGCTGGCGTGCCGGACTCAACGCGACACGCTGGCTCGGCATCGGCGCCGGAGCGGTCATGTTTTTCGTTGCCCCGTCGGCGATCTGGATGCTGTACGCACTGGTCGTCTTGCTGCTGGCGCTAGCGTTCGGGCACTGGTTCGCCCGGCCGTTGGTGCCGGTGGCCGTGGGCGAACACTACGCGCGGTTTCGCGGTTGCACCCCCGCATTTCTTGACGGCTTGCCACGATACGAGCCGTGAGTCGGCGCGGCCGCAGGGCCGCGCCGGAGTTCAAGCGAAGCGCCGAGGCGACGCCGCGCTCAGCCGCGCAAGCGCGGCATGCCGAACTCGTCGCGTTCCTCGACCACCGCTTCGTCGAACAGCTTCTGGCGCAGGTCGCGGCCCGGCAGCTCGGTCGCGGTTTCGCCGCGCGCGGCGCGCAGGGCGTTGACGTAGCTGAGCCGGGCGCGGTTCTCGTCGCCGGCCTGGGCGAAGCCGTGGCCGAGTTCTTCCCAGGCCTCGGCGTTCGCGCCCTGGGCCAGGGCGCGGTGCAGATAAGCCTCGGCCTGCGGCCATTGGCCCTGGGCGCGGGCGAGGCGAGCCAGGGTCACCAGCAACGCCGGGCTGCCCGGGTGCGCGGCCAGCCAGCGGTCGGCGTGGGCGCGGCGTTCTTCCAGGCGGCCGATCGGCAGGCGTCCGTACAACGCCGCCAGCGATTCGTCCCAGCGCGCGTCCAGCGCCTGCTCCACGCTCTTGGCCGCGGCCTCCTCCCAACGCAGCGCGGCGGCGCGTTCGGCGTAAGCGGCGACCGCGGCCGGCTCGGTCTTGAGCGGCTTGGGCAGGGCTTCCCAGTGGTCGGCCAGGACGTTGGCGTCGGCGGCTTCGCGCAGCGCCGCTTCGGCCCAGGCCGCTTCCAGCCGGTTCAGTTGCTCCGGCGAGTGCACCGCGTGCTGGCGCAGCGCGCCGAGCAGGCCGTAGGCCTCGCCGGCGCGGCCGAGCGCGGCCAGCGCCTGCGCGCGCAGGGCCAGGCCGCGCGGCGGCAGCGGCTGCGCGGCCGGCGCGTCGAGCGCGGCGAGGGCGTCGGCGGGGCGTTGTTCGGCGAGCGCGAACTCGGCCACGGTCAAGGCGCGCGCGATCGGGTGATCGACGGCGAGCGCATCCAGGTGCTGCATCTTGGCCGCGGCATCGCCGCGCGCGGCGGCGGCGCGCGCGGCGCCGACTTCGGCCAGCGCGCGCACTTCGGGATTGCGCGCGGCCAGCGCCAGCGATTTCTCGGCACGGGTCCAGTGGCCCTGATGCAGCGCGTCCAGGCCGTCGAGCAGGCGCGCCCGGGCCTGCTTCTTGCGGTGCCGGCGCATCGCCACGAACGGCAGGCTCAAGGCCTTCCACACCAGCCACAGCGCGAGCAGGCCGCCGATCAGCATCAGCAGCGCCTTGGGCAGGTTGGTCAGGTAGCGGTAGTCGCCGTAGGTGACGACGATCTCGCCCGGGTCCTGCACCAGCAGTTGCGCGACCAGCGCACCGACCAGCGCGAGCACGATCCAGAACAGCAGATTGCGGAACAGGTTCATTGCGGCACCTCCTTATCGCGCCGGCGGTCGGGGCGGCCGTTCAGCGGGCCGTGCGCAACTGGCGCAACTGTTGCAGTGTGGTGCCCAGGGTCGGAACCGAGAGTGAAAGCGGCAGCGCGGCCGATTCGCGCAACTGCGCGAGCTGGCGCTGCTGCGCCGGCGACGGCGCCGACAGGCGCAGCACCCAGGCTTCGGCGCGCTTGAGCGCGGCGCGATAGCCCTCGACGTCGCGGCGTTCGGCGGCGGCGCGGGCCAGGGTGATTTCCAGTTGCAGCCCGGCCAGCGCGGCGGCGCGGTCGTCGGGGTGGGTGGCGATGCTGCGATCGCGCGGCTGCACGTCGATCAGCACGCCGAAGGCGCGCTTCCACCACGGCGCGGTGGACGCCACGGCCTGCGCCGGCGTCGCCGCCGGCAAGCTCAGGCTCTGCGCCAGCGCGTCGAGCTTGGCCATCGCCTGCACCCGCGGCTCGATGCCCAGTTCCTTGAGCGCGGCCGATTCCTGCAGCAGGGTCTGGCGCAGGCTCAGATAGGCCGGATCGTCGATGCCGTCGAGCACGCCGCCGGCCAGGGCATAGGCGCGGCGCGCGCCTTCCAGGTCGCCGGCGATCAGCAGGCGCTGCTGGCCCAGGGTCAGCAGCAGTTCGGTCTCGTCCAGGCGCATCGCCTGGGCGCCGTGGCGGTCGGGATCGGCGAGCTTGGACACGCTGTCCTCGATCAGCGCGGCGCGCTGGCCGATGCCGTGCAGCTCGTCGCGCAACACCCGGTTGGTGTTGTCGGCCTGGACCAGGCGGCGGTTGTGCGCGTCCTGGTTGGTGCGCAAGGCGTCCAGGCGCTGGCTCAGCGCGTCCAGGCGCTGGCCGGCGTCGGCTTCGGCGGCGCGCACTTCGGCCTGGCGGTGCTGCCATTCGCGCCAGCCGAACCAGCCGCCGGCGGCGGCGAGCAGCAGCACGACGAGCAGCCAGAACCAGGCGGCGGAGCCGCGGCGCGGCGGGGGAGTCGCGGAAGGGGTGGACACGGTGTCGAGGGGGGAGTTCATGGCTCGGCCATGCTACCGGAAGCGGGCATCAAGACAGCCTTGACGAGGCCTGCCGCGCAAACCGGTCACGGTGCCGGGCGCAGGCCCGGCGCGAGCAATTGTTCCGGCTGCGGGCCGGCGGCGACGGCGACCTCGGCGAAACCCAGTTCGCGCGCCAACTGCGCCAGGCGCGCGCTGGCCGCACTGACCCGGGCCCGGCGCAGGGCCGCGCCGGCGGCCTCGGGCAACTGCGCGAGCACGCGTTGCAGGGCTTCGCCGCTGGACAGCGCCAGCAGCGTCGGCGCGTCCAGCGCGCACAGCCGCTGCGCCTGCGCGCGCGACGGCGCCAGCGCGAGGCGTTCGTAGACATCGGCGCGGATCACCCGTGCGCCGCGCGCGCGCAGCGCCGGTTCGATCAGGCCGCGGCCGCCGGGCGCGGTCAGCAGGGCGAAGTCTTCGCCGTCCAGGTCCTGCAGGTCCGGCAGTTGCAACAGGCCTTCACTGTCCATCCGCTGCGGCCAACGCACCGGGTCGATGCCGGCCGCGGCCAGCGCCGCGGCGGTGCCGGCACCGACCGCGTACCAGCGCTGCGTCGCCGGCGCGCGCCAGTCCGGGCGCAGTTGGTGCAGCGCGCGCGCTGCGGCCGGGCTGGTCGCCAGCGCCCGCGTCGCGCCGAGCGCGCGGTCGAGCAGCGCGCGCGTGTCGGCGTCGTCGCGGGTGCGCAAGCGCCACGGCGACAAGGCGATCAATCCGCCGCCGTATTGCGCGGCGAGGCGACGCAAAGGCGCGTGCTCGCCGCTCGGACGCAGCGAGATCACGTACCATCGCGGCGGTCGACGCGGTGCGCGGCTCATGCGGCCAGCTTGGCACAGCGCAACCGCCCAGGGCAGTGCGACGCTGCCGCGCACGTCCCCCAATCCCCCACCTCCGCTTCGGTACCGATGACTCACGACGCCGCTTTGCAACGTCTCCACGCGCACTATCAATCGATGCCGCCGGTCGCGGCGATGCGGGTTTCCATCGCCGGCTACGACGGCCGCCGCCTGCGCCTGCATGCGCCGCTGGCCGATCACGTCAACGACAAGGGCTGCGCCTTCGGCGGCAGCCTGGCGTCGATGATGACCCTGGCCTCGTGGGGCGTGGTCTCGCTCGGCATCGAACAGGCCGGCCTGCGCGCCGAGGTGTTCGTCGCCGACAGCCAGATCCGTTACCTCGCGCCGTTGTTCGCCGACCTGGACGTGCACGCCGAACTGGCCGCCGACGCCGACTGGAACAGTTTCCTGGCCACCCTGCGCGAGCGCGGCCGCGCCCGCACCTCGCTGGTCGCGCGCGCGCTGCTGCCGGAGGGCGGGATCGCGACCGAGTTCACGGCGCGCTACGTCGCCATCGCTAAGCCCTGACGCGCCCGGTAGGATGCGCGTCGAACCTCATTCTTGCCGGAGCGCACAGATGCGACCGTTGCTGAAGACCTCGTGGGCGGCCTTGGCCCTGCTCGTCTTGCTGAGCCTGGCCGGCTGCCAGACCACCGGCACCCAGAACAACAAGCTGACCGAAGCCCAGTACGCCTATTCGGCGGCGATCCGCTGGGGCGACTTCGAGGGCGCGGCCAACATGATCGAGCCCAAGCTGCGCAAGAAGCTGGCGCCGACCCCGCTGCAGCTGGAGCGCTACAAGCAGATCCAGATCTCCGCCTACCACGACGCCGGCAGCGAAGTGGACAAGGAAAAGGGCTCGGCCGCGCGGGTGGTCAACATCGGCGTGATCAACCGGCATACCCTGGGCGAGCGCAGCGTGCGCTACGTCGAGGCCTGGACCTGGGATCCGGAAGCCAAGACCTGGTGGCTGATCAGCGGCTTGCCGGATCTGTGGGAAGGGCAGTAACCGCGAGGAAATAGCGCAGCGGAGCGAGCCAGGCCGTTGGCGCTTGTTCTTGCGCGCCAGCGGGGCCGTCCGGTCGCCGCGTCCGGCTTGCCGCCATCTCCTGCCTGCTCCCGCTATTTCCGGGCCTTTTGCGCCCGGGCCCGCCCTGGGCGACAATCGCCGCCCCGTTCGGGCCCGCAGGGGCCCGTTGAGCGCCGATCCGGAAAGAGTCTGCCGTGAGCTTCGATGAACTGCTGGCGTTCGCCGGCCGCCACATGTACCTGTCGTTGGGCTTCGTCGGCCTGACCCTGGCCATCCTGTACACCGAGATCGCGCGCCTGTTCCGCGGCTACAAGGCCCTGCGCCCGGCCGAGCTGACCGCGCTGATCAACCGCGACAACGCCCTGGTGGTCGACCTGTCGGCCAGCAACGACTTCGAAAAGGGCCACATCGCCGGCAGCCGTTCGGTCCAGCCGAGCCAGTTCGATCCGGAAAGCAAGCTGCTCAACGGCGCCAAGGCGCTGCCGGTGGTCGCCGTGTGCCGCACCGGCCAGGCCTCGGCCGATGCCGCCAAGCGGCTCAAGAAGGCCGGTTTCGAGCAGGTCTACTGGCTCGACGGCGGCATCCAGGCCTGGATGCAGGCCGAGCTGCCCCTGGTCAAGGGCCGCGCCTGAGCTGTCGCAGCCGCGCCATCGGCGCCGGCTAGGCTGGCGCCGGCCCGGTCGTTGTGATCGCGGTCGTGCTGGCCCTTGATTGGCCCGGATCCGCCTCAATCCACAATCCCGGGCCGCCGAGCGGCGGTTTGGCCCGCTCCGGCCGAGCGGGCATAATCGGCTTCTTTTCCGAAACCTTCTTTTCCAACACCTTCTTTTCCAACACTTATTCCGCTGGGGGAATCACCCGATGTCCGAAGAAAACGTCAACGGCGCCGTCGCGCCGGCCGAAGAAGCCGCAACCGGCCCCGCGTTCACCGTCGAGAAGATCTACGTCAAGGACGTCTCCTTCGAAGTCCCCGGCGCTCCGGCCGTGTTCGCCGAAGCCGCCCAGCCGCAGCTGCAGCTGAACCTGTCGCAGAACGTGCAGCGCGTCGGCGAGAACGCGTTCGAGGTGGTGCTCGGCATCACCCTGACCTGCGCCGCCAACGACAAGCCGATGTACCTGGCCGAAGTGAAGCAGGCCGGCGTGTTCGGCCTGATCGGCTTCGACGGCCCGACCCTGGACGCGATGCTCGGCACCCACTGCCCGAACGTGCTGTACCCGTACGCGCGCCAGCTGATCAGCGACCTGATCCAGGCCGGCGGCTTCCCGCCGTTCTTCCTCCAGCCGATCAACTTCGACGCCCTGTACGCCGAAGGCCTGCGCCAGCGCTCGTCCCAGGCCGAAGGCGGCCTGGCCGACGCGGAAACCGCCGGCAACGCCTGATCCCGACCTACGGACCCGTTCGCGCATGACGCACGACCCGTCCGACACGGCGCGCAAGCCGAGCATCGCGGTGCTCGGCGCCGGCTCCTGGGGCACCGCCCTGGCCGCCCTGATCGCCCGGCACGGTCATCCGACCGTGCTGTGGGGCCGCGACGCCGATGTCGCCGCGGCCATCGACGGCCGCCACGAGAACCCGCGCTACCTGCCCGGCATCGCCTTGCCGGCGAGCCTGCGTGCGACCACCGACCTGGCCCAGTCGCTGCAAGACGCCGACCTGGTGCTGGTGGTGACGCCCTCGCACGCCTTCGCCGAAACCCTGCGCTCGCTCGCTCCGCACCGTCCGGCCCGCGCCGGCGTGGCCTGGGCGACCAAGGGCTTCGAGCCCGGCAGCGGCCGTTTCCTGCATGAAGTCGCCGAAGAAGTGCTCGGCGCCGGCGTGCCGCTGGCGGTGGTCACCGGCCCCTCGTTCGCCAAGGAAGTCGCGCAAGGCCTGCCGACCGCGCTGACCGTGCATTCCGACGACGCCGATTTCGCCCAGGCAGTGGCCGACGCCTTGCACGGCCCGGCGTTCCGCGCCTACACCGGCGACGACATGCTCGGCGCCGAGCTCGGCGGGGCGATGAAGAACGTGCTCGCGGTGGCCACCGGCGTCGCCGACGGCATGCAGCTCGGCCTCAACGCGCGCGCCGGCCTGATCACCCGCGGCCTCAACGAAATGCTGCGGCTCAACCAGGCCATTGGCGGCCAGCCCGAGACCCTGATGGGCCTGGCCGGCCTCGGCGACCTGGTGCTGACCTGCACCGGCGACCTGTCGCGCAACCGCCGCCTCGGCCTGGCCCTGGGCCGCGGCCAGTCGATCGAAGACGCGGTGCGCGAGATCGGCCAGGTGGTCGAGTCGGTGCAGACCGCCGACGAGGTCATGCGCCAGGCCGAACGCCACGGCATCGAATTGCCGATCTCCAGCGCGGTGCGCGAAGTGCTGCACGGCCGCATCACCCCCGCCGACGGCCTGCGCAAGCTGCTCTCGCGCGAGCAGAAGCCCGAATACCCGACCGACCTGTTCGGTTGATCCCCGGCCCGCTGCCGCACCGGTCCGCCCGCGACGCATCGCCGCGGCCCGGTGCCGCCGCTGCGCGCCCCCGTCCCAAGGAAGGAAGACCATGCGATTTCTTCGTGCAGTCCCGCTGTTGCTCTCGACCCTGCTGGCGGCGCCGGCGTTCGCCGCGGACGCGCCTTGCGGCACCTACGACAGCGGCGAGGAATACGACGGCACCCTCAGCTTCGACGGCGAACGCGCGCTCGCCCACGATCGCGAAGGCTTCGTTTCGGCCCAGGGCCCGTACCGCTACCGCATCGACGGCGACCGGGTCCGCGTGCGCAACGCCGACAGCACCCTCAGCACCGAATACAAGCTGCTGCCGGACGGCGACCTGGAGCGCCAGCCCAGCCTGTTCGAGCCGCAGCCCAAGCGCCTGAAGCGGGTCAAGACCGCGACCTGCGCCGCGCACCGCAACGACGGCGTCGCCTACGCCGCCGGCCAGGACAACGACAGCGCCGCCGATTGCGCCGCCGGCGACGTCCAGTCCTGCGTCGACGTGCTCAGCTACGACCCGGAAGGCAAGCAGCCCGATCGATTGGGCAAGCTCGAGCGTCATTGCCGCGAGGACCGCAGCCACTACGCCTGCGAGGTTTGGGCCAAGGCGCTGACTCCGCGCGAGGCGGACGCGCCGCTGGTGATGTTCCGTACCGATGCGCTGAGTCCGGCCTCGATCGCCGCCCTGCGCGTCGCCTGCGACGAGGTCGGCAGCGGCGGCGCCTGCGAATCGCTGGCCGAGCAGGAATGGATCGCCGGACGCTACGCGTCGACGCGCGCGATCTCGCAGTCCACCTGCGACCGCCGGCTGAGCAAGAACGCCTGCGACCGCGTCGCCCGCTGGACCGGCACCGCGCTGCGCGACGCGCCGGCGCGGCAAGCGCCGCGCCAGCCCTGCGGTTGGTACGTGTCGGACGACGAATCGCTGTTCGGCGGTTTCCGTTTCGACGACGGCAACGCGGCGGTCTCCGAAGACGGCGCGGCCACCATGCCCTACCGCCTGCGCGAGGACGAGGTGCTGGTGCGCCACGACAAGGGCGACGATTTCGTGCTGCGCTGGATCGACGCCGACACCCTGGTCGGCCAGGACGATTGGACCCGCTACCACGTCTACCAACGGGTGCGCGCCGGCCAGTGCGCGCCGATCGCGCTGCCGCAAGCCGGCGCCAAGCTGCGCGAGGCGGCCTACAAGGTCGACCAGTGCGCGCTGACCGAACCCGGCGGCGCCGAAGCTTGCTGCGCGCGCGGCTCGATGTCGGCCTGCATGGGCATCGGCCATGTCGCCGCGCTCGGCGGCGACTGGAAGGGCGCGGCGGCGTCCTACGACAAGGTCTGCGCGATGCACGTGCGCGAAGGCTGCGGCAATGTCGTGTCCGCCTATCTCAATACCGGCGACGAAGCGCTGTTGGCCGGAATCCGCAAGGTCTGCGCCGAGCACTCCGATTCGGTGGCCTGCGAGGAACTGCGCCTGGCCACGCCCGAGCGCGCCGCGGAAAAGCAGCTCGAACGCGAACTGGGCGAGCAGTTGCAGCAGGCGCTGCAGGGCGTCGGCGAAGAGCCGAAGGCCGAGCAGGACTGAGCGCCGCCGGTTTCCCGTAGCGGCGGCCCTGCGCCGGGATTTCCTCCGATCCTGAGCCGCGACCGCTTCAGCCGCGCGTCGCCATGCGCAAAAAAAGAGCCCGGCCTTGCGGCCGGGCTCATCGCGACGTTTCGGGGGAGAGAGAGAAAGAATCGCGATTGTTGCCGGGTGCTTCCCGGTAGCGCTTTCTTTAGAAGCTGTAGCGCGGGCCGATGAAGAACTCTTTCTGGCCGCCGTCGATGAACTTGGCGTCGGCGGTGATGCCCCAGTTCTGGTTGAACTTCACCTGGGTGCCGATGCGGCCGTAGAACTCGCCGTCGTAGTGCTTGTCGTAATCCTGGTAACCGGCGAAGGCATAGCCTTCCCAGTTCGGGGTCAGGGTGCCGCGCACGCCGGCTTCGACGCTGCCGCCCTTGAGCTTGTAATCGCCGAACCAGCTGCCGTAGTCGGTCTTGTTCTGCTGATAAGCGACGCGGGTCACCAGGTCGACGCGCTTGGTCAGTTCGTGGTTGTAGCCGACGCCGACGTTCCACTGGTCGACATCGACGCTGGGAATGCGGAAGGTGCCGAAGTTTTCGGAATCGGTTTCCTGCTTGGAGTAACCGCCGAACACGTGGAAGTTCGGCAGGAAGGCGTAGGAGCCGTTGATCGCCCAGCCGTCGGAGTCGGCGAAGCTGTTCTTGGCGTCGGTCTTGGCGTAGCCGGCTTCGACGTAGTTGTAGGACACGCCCTCGGCCGCATTGGCGGCGGCGAACGGCAGGGCGGCGGCGAGGGTGAGGGCAAGCAATGCACGCTTCATAAGGTCTGAGCCTCTTATTGGTCTTATTCCGTATCGCGCGCTTCGGAGTGAAGCGTCCTTGCGATTCGGTGTGCGCAGTATCGTCGCCGCACTTCAATCGGACCTGAATTTTCCGGGGTTTTTATTAGGAACTTAACGTTCTGCGCATGGTCCTTGGCGCGCCGACGTAGGTCATAAGTCCCGATGGCCTAGGTCATAAGTCCTAGGTTGGAGTGCGCCCGTCACCGTCTCTTCGCGCCAGTCTGGCTGGCGGCTGAACCCGTCCGCCGCGGGCAAGCGTTGACGGCAAATTCGGCAAGATCGCCGTTCGATCGAAGCGGGCGAAACGATTCAGCCCGCAGCAGGATTCGGATAGCGCGCGCGGCGCGAAAACGGATCATGGCCTGACGAAAGTCATGCAGGGAGCGCGCGGATGCGCCGAATTTCATCGCTGCCCTTGTTCGCCGCGCAGGACGAGACCGATCTTCGCTGCACCGCGGACGGCGATGCGTCGATCGCCGCGCGCGTCGCCGCGCAGGACTGGGCCCGGATCGGCGCCGAACTCGACCGGCGCGGCAACGCAGTGCTGCCCGGACTGCTGACGGCGCGCGAATGCACGGCCCTGGCCGAGGCCTACGACGACGAGGTGCGCTATCGCAGTCGGGTGGTGATGGCCCGGCACGGTTTCGGCCGCGGCGAGTATCGCTATTACCGCTATCCCTTGCCGGCGCCGGTGCAGGCGCTGCGCACCGCCTTGTACCCGCCGCTGGCCGCGACCGCCGCGCGCTGGAGCCAGACGCTGGGCGAAGCGGCGGACTATCCGCCGAGCTTGGACGAGTATCTGCAGCGCTGCCATCGCGCCGGTCAGCAGCGGCCGACGCCCTTGCTGCTGCGCTACGGCGAGGACGACTACAACTGCCTGCACCAGGACGTGTACGGCGAGCACCTGTTTCCCTTGCAGGTGGCGATCCTGCTGTCCGAACCGGGCCGGGATTTCGACGGCGGCGAGTTCGTCCTGACCGAACAGCGGCCGCGCATGCAGTCGCGGGTCGAGGTGGTGCCGCTGCGCCAGGGCGACGCGGTCGCGTTCGCGGTGCGGCATCGTCCGCAGCCCGGCGCGCGCGGGCATTATCGGGTCGCGCTCAAGCACGGCGTCAGCCGGGTGCGCGCGGGCCGTCGCCATACCCTGGGCCTGATCTTCCACGACGCGTCGTGAGCCGCGCCGCGTCCGGCCGCCGCACGGCGTTGCAAAAACGAACGCCGCCGCGATGACCGCGCCGGCGCTCGCGCCGCGTTGGCTGGAATGTCGCGGCAGGGCGCCGCGGCGCGCGAGCGCAGCGTCCGGGGCAACCGCGGGCGGCGGGACGTGCGCGCGCAAGGATGCCGCCGCCAGGGAGCGTGTTTCATGGCCTTGCAGGATCAGACGTACGTGCGGCGCGAACTGGAGTTTCCGGGCGCCTTGAGCCAGGGCGCGAACGGCGCGCCGACCAAACGGGTTCAGGAATGGCTGGGCTATCACGGCAACGGCACTCCGGTGGACGGCAAGTTCGGTCCGGCCACCGGCCGCGCGCTGGCCGAATTCGCCCGGCGCAAGCAACTGGGCTTCTCCGGCACGCTCGACGAAGCCTTGTGGCAGGCGCTGAGCGAACCGCTGGCGCGGATCGTCGCCCTGCCTGCGCAGGCGCCGGCCAAGCCTTACGCGCAGGCGGTGCGCTGGTTCGCCGAGCAGCACCTGGCCGCGCATCCGATCGAACTGGGCGGCGCCAACCGCGGGCCCTGGGTGCGGCTGTACATGAAGGGCAGCCAGGGCGACGCCATGCTGTGGTGCGCCGGCTTCGTCAGCTTCGTCCTGCGCCAGGCCGCCGAAGCGGTCGGCGCGGCGCCGCCGATCGCCGGCAGCTTCGGCTGCGACGAACTGGCCGCGCAGGCCAAATCGGCCGGCCGCTTCGTCGCCGGGCGCACGGTCGCCGGCGGGCGCGACATCGCCGCGCCGGGCGGCTGCGGGATCTTCCTGGTGCGCAAGACCGCCAGCGACTGGATCCATACCGGCTTCGCCTTCGACGGCGACCGCGACAGCTTCCTCAGCATCGAAGGCAACACCGACCGCAAGGGCTCCTCGAACGGCTTCGAGGTCGCGCGCCGCTCGCGCCGTACCTCGGCCAACGACTTCATCCGCCTGCACTGAGGCTCCCGCCGTCGCGCCGGCCCTGCGCCGGCGCGGCCGGCCCGCTACCGACGTCGCAATTCCGGACCGAATCGGCCGGGAGCGTATTGACGCGCTCCCGCCTCGCCCCGTACTGTCGCCGCTTGAATGAAATGTTATATCGTTTCATTCAACAGATCACAGTTCAGCAAGGCGGGGAGTCACGGTGGGCAGACGCAATCGGGGGCGCCGCACGGCGCAGATCGGCCAGGGGCTGTTGGCAGCCGGCCTGGCGCTGGCGGGGACGGCGACGGCGCAGGAGGCGGCCGGCGGCGCCGCGCCGACCCTGCTCGACAAGGTCACCGTGCAGGGCGCGGCCGGGCTGACCCCGGCCCGCGACACGCCCAGCTCCACCGCCTCGCGGCTGGGGCTGAGCCCGCGCGAAACCCCGGCCGCGATCGAGGTGCTGGACCAGGAACTGCTGCAGGCGCGCGGCCTGCGCGGCAGCGTCGAAGCGCTCAACGCCGCGCCCGGGGTGCTGGCCGGGGCGCTGCCGTCGGCGCCGGGCACGACCTCGATGCGCGGTTTCAGCGGCGGCGCGATCGCCCTGCTGTTCGACGGCGCGCGCCAGACCGCGGCGCCACTGGTGACCCGCGATTTCGACAGCTGGAGCTTCGAACGGATCGAAGTGCTCAAGGGCCCGGCTTCGGTGCTGTACGGCGAGGGCGCATTGGCCGGCGCGATCAACCTGGTGCCCAAGCGCGCGCAGTTGGGCGAGCGCGAGCTGCAGGGGCAACTGGCCTGGGGCAGCTTCGGCAGCCGTCGCGTCGGCGTCGACGCCAACCTGCCGCTGGGCGAGCGCGCCGCGCTGCGCGCTGTCGCCAGCCACCGCCGTAGCGACGGCTACGTCGACGACAACGCCAGCGAGTCGACCTCGGCCAGCCTGTCCTGGCGCTGGCGTCCGCACCAGGACTTCGAATTCGAAGCGGCGCTCGACCATTACCAGGACGAGTACGACGACGCCTACTGGGGCACGCCGCTGCTGCCGCGCGCGCTGGCGCGCGAGCCCAGCGGCCTGGTCCGCAGCGCCGACGGCCGGGTGCTCGACCGCGCCCTGCGCCGGCGCAACTACAACGTCGACAACGCGCTGCAGGACGCGCGCAGCGACTGGCTGCGTACCCGCGCCGACTGGCGGCTCGGCGAAGGCTTGCATCTGGTCAACGAGTTCAGCCTGTACCAGGCGCGGCGGCGCTGGTGGAATTCGGAAACCTACCGCTACGACGCGCTGCGCCAGCGCCTGGACCGCAGCACCACCCGCATCGAGCACGACCACGACTACTGGGTCGAACGCCTGGCCCTGCGCGGCGACGGCTTGTGGGGCGAACGGCGCAACCGCGCCACGCTCGGATTGGAGTTCAGCGACGGCGATTTCGACGTGATGCGCCGCTTCGGCACGACCACGCCGGTCGATCCGCATGCGCCCGCGCGCGGCAGCGCCGGCTTCGCCGACCTGGCCGCCAACTTCCCCGGCGCCGGCAACCGGGTCGACTTCGACTCGACCACGCGTGTGGCTTCGCTGTTCGCCGAAGACGCGCTCAATCTCAGCCCGCGCTGGCTGCTGCTCGGCGGCCTGCGCTACGACCGGATCGAGCTGAGCCGGCGCATCCTCGATCTCAACACCGGCGTGCGCACCCGCTTCCAGCGCAGCTATTCGCCATTGTCCTGGCGCCTGGGCACGGTGTTCGACCTGGCCGCGCAGACCCAGCTCTACGCCCAGTACAGCGCCGCGGTGGCGCCGGTCGGCAGCCTGCCGCTGCTGTCGGCGGCCAACGCGCGCTTCGACCTGACCCACGGCCGCGCGCTGGATGCCGGGATCAAGAGCCGGTTGTGGCAGGACCGCTTCGAATGGGGGCTGGCCGGCTATTGGATCGAACAGGACGACATCGTCACCCGCGACCCGCTCAACGCCAATCTGTCGGTGCAGGGCGGGCGTCAGTCCTCGCGCGGGGTGGAACTGAGCGCCGCGCTGATGCCGCTGCGCGGCCTGCGCCTGGACGCCAGCCTGGCCGCGTTGCGCGCGCGCTTCGACGTGCTGCGCGAAGCCGGCGGCGCCGACCGCGCCGGCAACGTCCCGCCGAACGTGCCCGAACGCATCGCCGACCTGCGCGCCAGCTACCGCTTCGCCGAGCGCCCGCTGACCCTGGCCGCGGGCGCGCGCTACGTCGGCCGCTACTACACCGACAACGCCAACCGGATCCGGATCGGCGCGCGCACCGTCTGGGACGCCTCGATCGCCTACCGGCTGCCGTTCGGCGAGATCGCCCTGTACGGGCGCAACCTCGGCGACGCGCTGTACGCCGACTGGTCCGGCGGCGCCGCCGACCAACCGCTGTTGGCCGCGCCGCGCAGCGTCGAACTGAGCCTGCGGGTGAACCTATGACGCTGTTGCAGAACCATCGCATCGACGCGTCGGTGCAGGCCCTGCGCCTGCACGGCGTGCGCAAGGACTTCGGCGACCGCCATGCGCTGCAGGCGCTGTCGATCGCGTTGCCGCCCGGCGAGGTCTACGCCTTGCTCGGCCCGAACGGCGCCGGCAAGACCACGACCTTGAACCTGATCCTGGGTTTCCTGAGCCCCGACGCCGGCCACGTCGAAGTCGCCGGCCTGCGCGTGGACCGCGACCCGCTGGCGGCGCGGGCGCGGATCGCCTACCTGCCGGAAACGGTGATGCTGCATCCGCGCCTGAGCGCGATCGAGAACCTGAGCTATTTCGCCCTGCTCGGCGGGCGCCGGCTCGATCCGGCGCAGGCGCGTGCATTGCTGAGCGAGGCCGGTCTGCAGGCCGAAGCGCACGAGCGCCACGCGGCCGGCTTCTCCAAGGGCATGCGGCAGAAGGTCGGCCTGGCGATCGCGCTGGCCAAGAACGCGCAACTGCTGTTGCTCGACGAACCCACTTCGGGCCTGGACGCCAGCGCCGCCAACGACCTCTCGCAAGGCGTGCGCGCCGCGGCCGGGCGCGGCCTGGCGGTGCTGATGGCGACCCACGACCTGTACCGGGTCAAGGACGTCGCCGACCGGCTCGGCATCCTGCGCGGCGGCCGCCTGCTGACCGAACGCGCCACCGCCGGCCTGTCGCCGGCGCAGATCGAAGCGCTGTACCTGCAGGCGCTGGCCGCCGCCGAGCCGGAGCCGGTCGCATGATCGTCGCGCTGACCGCTTACGAAGGCCTGCTGCTGCGCCGCGACCGGCGCGCCTGGCTGGCCTTGTGGTGCCTGGCCGCGCTGGTGCTGGTCGCGTTCGCGGTCAACCTCGGCCAAGTGATCGACGGCAACGCGGCCAAGCGCGAAGTCGCCGCGGCCGAGCGCGCGCGCTGGCTCGGCCAGGGCGAGAAGGATCCGCATTCGGCCGCGCACTACAGCATCTTCGCGTTCAAGCCGACGCCGTTGCTGGCCGCGCTGGACCCCGGCGTGGAGCCCTTCGTCGGCCAGACCGTGTGGCTGGAAGCGCACGTGCAGAACGACCTGCTGTATCGGCCGCAGGGCGAAGCCTCGGCCTTGCAGCGCGCCGGCCTGACCAGCCCGGCCGGCCTGTTGATCGGGCTGGCGCCGCTGGTCGCGTTCCTGCTCGCCTTCACCGCGGTGGCGATGGACCGCGAGCGCGGCACCTTGCGGCTGGCGCTCGGCGCGGCGCTGCGGCCGCGCACGATCGTGATCGCCAAGACCCTGGCGATCTGGTCGATCCTCGCCGCGGCGCTGGTGGCGCCGGTCAGCGTGGCGGCGTTGCTGGCGAACTGGCTCGCCGCCGGTTGGGACGGCGACGCACTGTTGCGCCTGGCCTTGTGGGTCGCGGCGATGACTGCCTACCTGGGCGTGCTCAGCGCGATCGGGGTGGCGGTGTCGCTGCTCGCCGGCAGCGTGCGCGGCGCGCTGGCGCTGTTGTTCGGCTTGTGGATCCTGCTCGCCCTGGCGTTGCCGCGCTGGGCCGGCAGCGCGGTCGAGCAGGCGCGGCCGCTGCCGGCGACGCAGTCGGTGAAGCAACAGCTGCAGGACGAAGCGCCGGCGTACTGGACCGCCGAACAGGCCAGGCAGCGCCGCGCCGAGTTGCTGGCCCGCTACGGGGCCAAGCGCGACCAGGACTTGCCGGTCGACCTGCGCGGCGCCGAGCTGGACCTGAGCGAACGCCATTCGCATGCGGCCTTCGATCGCGTGCTCGGCAATTTCTACGATCGGGTCGAGGCGCAGGACCAGGCTTTCGCCGCGGTCGGCCTGCTGTCGCCGAGCGCGGCGATGCAGACCTTGTCGCCGCTGCTGGCCGGCAGCGATTTCCATCACCACCGCCGCTTCGTCGACGGCGCCGAACACTATCGCCGCGAGCTGGTCAATCGGATGAACCGGGAGGTGATGCGGCGTCCCGCCGACGGCGCGGCCAAGTCCACCGGCGATGCGCGCCTGTGGCAGCAGATCCCCGAATTCGTCCATCGTCCGCCGCGGCTGGTCCAGGCCGCGGCCGGCGCCGGCTGGGCCTTGTGGGCCTTGGCGGTATGGACGGCGCTGGCGCTGTGGGCGCTGGCGCGCGCGGCGCGCAGGTTGCGGCCATGAGCGCGACCCTGGTTTCGACCCCGGCGGCCGCGGTCGGTTTCGCCGATCTGCTGCGCTGGGAACTGCGCCAGCTCGGCCGCAACCGCTTGCTGTGGACCCTGCTGGCCCTGCTCGGCGCGGCGATGCTGTGGGGCGCGCATAACGGCGCCGCGCTGCACCGCGCCCAGGACGCGGCGATCGAGCGCAGCCGCGCCAGCGACGCGGCCTGGGTGGCGCAGATCCGCGAACGCGCGCAGCGCTACGCCGAGCCTGCGGCCGAGCGCGTGCCGTACTGGCAGGACCCGACCGACATCGCCGGCTTCAGCCGCTATTTCCTTCGCGTCCACGCCGACAAGCCGCATCTGCCGCTGTCGCCGCTGGCGGTCGGCGCCAGCGACCTGCTGCCGAGCCGTCTGCCGGTCAAGCTGGAAACGTCGTTCGGGGTCGAGCCGGCCTACGACTTCGAAAATCCGCGCGGGCTGGCCCTGGGGCGGTTCGATCTCGGTTTTGTGCTGGTGCAGTTGCTGCCGATCGTGGCGATCCTGCTGGTCGGCCTACTCGCCACCTTCGAGCGCGATCACGGCATGCTGCGCCTGATCGCGGCGCAGCGGGTCGGCGCGCGCGCCTGGCTCGGCGCGCGCATCGCCGCGATCTATCTGTGGCTGGCGCCGGCGACCCTGGCGCTGTCCGCGCTCGCCTTGGCCGTGGCCGGCGTCGATCTGCGCGCGGCAACGCCCGAACTGGGCGCGGCGGCGGTGTCGCTGCTGGCGTACGTGGCGTTCTGGGTCGCGCTGGGCGGGGTGGTCGTCGCCGCCTGGCCCAGCGCAGCCGGGGCGATCGCCACCCTGGCCGCGCTGTGGGCCTTGCTCGCGGTCGGCGTGCCGATGCTCGGCAGCGCGGTCGCCGAGCGCGCGCGGCCGGCGCCGTCGACGGTGGCCTATGTCGACGCGCAGCGGCGCCACAACGACGCCATTACCGCGCAGCGCGACGGGATCGTCATTGCGCAACTGCGCCGGCAGGGCCGCGCCGACGCCGCCGAGCGCGCCGGCAGCATCGACTATGCGACCCGACTGAGCTTCCTGGCGCCGGAACTGGAGCGCCGGCTGGCGCCGTTGCAACGGCAACGCGAGCAGGCCCGCGACTGGCGCGAACGGGTGTCGGCCGTGGCCGGCTATCTGTCGCCGACCCTGGGCCTGCAGGAGGCGCTGGCGACCCTGGCCGGCACCGATGCGCAGCGCCATCGCGCCTTCGAAGGCCAGGTGCGCGCCTACCAGCAACGGCTGCGCGACTGGTTCTATCCGCGCATCCAGCACGGGATCGGCGCGGCGCCGGCCGAAGGCACTTACGGCCGGTTGAACTTCAACGAGTACGACGCGATTCCCGCCTGGCGCGGCAGCGAGCCCACTGCCGCGCAGCGCGCCGCGGCGGTGTGGCCGTTCGCGTTGTGGCTGTGGGCCCTGGCCGGCGTCGGCATCGCCCTGGCCTGGCGGCGTTTGCGCGATTGGCCGACGGAGCTGTGAGCATGACGCTGCGACTGTGGAGCTGGACCCTGGGCTGCGGCTTGCTCGCCTGCAGCGTCGAAGCCGGCGCGCAACGCGCCGGCGACAACGCGGTGACCGCGGCCGAGGACGCGTTCGGCGCCACCCTCGGCAACGAGAGCATCGGCCTGTACAGCAGCAAGCAGGTGCGCGGCTTCTCGCCGGTCGACGCCGGCAACGTGCGCATGGACGGGGTGTACTTCGACCGCCAGGGCACGGTGCCGCCGGCGCTGGTCGAAGGCTCGACCATCCGGGTCGGCCTGTCGGCGCTGAGCTATCCGTTTCCGGCCCCGACCGGAATCGTCGACTACCGGCTCAAGAAAGCCGGCGACGAACGGGTGATCAGCGCGCTCGGCGCACTCAACGCCTACGGCGCGCCGGCGCTGGAGCTGGACGCGCGCTTGCCGATCGTGCCCGGGCGCCTGGGGCTGGCCGCCGGGATCGCGGTCGCCCGCGAGGAGTACTACGACGGCGCCGACGCGCGCTATCTGCGCGCCGGCCTGGTGCCGCGCTGGCGGCCGAGCGACGACGTCGAGATCCTGCCGTTCTGGAGCATCTCGCGCGGCCGCGACGAAGAGGTCGCGCCGACCATCCTGACCTCCGGCAATCATCTGCCGCCGCGGATCGAGCGCCGCCGCCACTTCGGCCAGAGCTGGTCCGACAACGAATACGACAGCCGCAACTACGGCGTGCTCGGCAAGGCCCGCTTCGGCCGCGACTGGGCCTTGTCCGGCGGCGTATTCCGCTCGATCAACCACCAGCCCAGCGGCTTCGCCGAACTGTTCGTCGGCACCACGCCAGACGGCCGAACTCGCGAGAAGGTGATCGCCGATCCGCGCCAGCGCTACGCCAGCAGCAGCGGCGAACTGCGCCTGAGCCGCAGCTTCGCCGACGGTCCGCGTCTGCACGTGCTGCATGCGGCGGTACGCGCGCGCCGGTTGCACAACGAATACGGCGGCTCGGCCCCGGCGCTGGACCTGGGCGAGCGCAGGCTCGGCGAAGCGCAGCCGGTGCCGCGGCCGTCAGCGTTCGCGTTCGGCCCGCGCAGCCACGACCGGGTCCGGCAGTGGACCGCGGGCCTGGCCTACGAGGGCCGCTGGCGCGAGGTCGGCGAACTCAACCTGGGCCTGCAGCGCAGCCACTACGAGAAAACCATCGACCAGCCCGGACTGCCGCGCACCGCCAGCCGCGACGATCCCTGGCTGCCGAGCGCGAGCGCGGCGGTGTACCTGAGTCCGCGCCTGGCCGTATACGCCGGCCACACCCGCGGCCTGGAGGAAAGCGGCATCGCCCCGGACGACGCGGCCAACCGCAACCAGGCGCTGGAGGCGATCCGCACCCGCCAGAGCGATGCCGGGCTGCGCTGGAAATTCGGCGACGGCCTGAGCCTGGTCGCCGGCGCTTTCGACGTGCGCAAGCCTTACTTCACCACCGACGAGCGCAACGTGTTCGGCGCGGTCGGCGAAGTCCGCCATCGCGGGGTCGAGCTGAGCCTGAGCGGGCGGCCTTCGGATCGCTGGAGCGTGGTCGCCGGCGCGGTGCTGATGCGGCCGCGGGTGAGCGGCGAAGCGATGCGCTTGGGGCGGGTCGGCGAGCGTCCGATCGGCCAGGCCGAACGCATGCTGCGCACCGACCTGGAGTACCGCCCGGCGTGGCGGCCGGGGCTGTCGTTCGATCTGGCGATGAGCCACTACGGCGAGCGCGTGGTCTCGCGCGACGGCGTCAATCGTGTGCCGGCGTACACCTTGGTCGATCTCGGCGCGCGCTACCGGTTCCGCCTCGGCGACGCGCCGGCCAGCCTGCGCCTGCTGGTCGCCAACGTGGCCGACACCTACACCTGGAACATCTACGGCCACAACAGTTTCGGCTTGACCGACGGTCGCCGCTTCAGCGCGCAACTGACGGTCGATTTCGGCGGTTGAACCTTCTGACGGGAGACGCGGCGATGCTGCGGCAGGAGCGAACGGCGACACGGAGTGCGGGCGGCCGCGATGCGGCCGAGGCGGCGGCGAGGGGGCCGGGCGGTTCGTCGCCCCGCCGGACCATCCACAGCGGAGTCTGCCACGGCACGCTCGGCGAACTGCTGCAGGGGCCGTGCGAGCACGAGGGGGATCTGCAGATCGGCATCATTTCGCTGCCGGTGCGGCGCTACAGCTGGATTCATTTCGACCCCGGCGGCGAGGGCGACATCGACGCCGACCTGGCCGGCAAGGACAAATGCCGGCGCGCGATCGAGCTGTACCTGCACCAGCACGGGCGGCGCCTGCCGCCGGGGCGCTGGAGCCACGATTCGGAACTGCCGCTGGGCAAGGGCATGGCCAGTTCGACCGCCGACATCGTCGCCACCATCCGCTGCCTGGACCGGATCTTCGGCCTGGACACGCCGGCGCCGGCGATCTCGGCCCTGCTGCGCGGCATCGAGCGCTCCGACAGCGTGTTCCTGGAAACCCATGCGCTGTATCTCAGCGGCCGCCAGCAGGTGCTGCACACCTTCGACGCGCCGCTGCGCCTGCATGCCTGCTACATCGACGAGGGCGGCACGGTGGAGACCGAGAAACTGGCCGAGCCGCTGCTGAGCCACTATCGGCGGCAGTTGCCAGCCTATCGCGACAACCTGCGCCGGGCGCTGGATGCGTTCGCCGCCCACGATGTCGCCGCGATCTGCGCCTGCGCCACGCGCAGCGCCGAGCTGGCCCAGGGCGTCACCCCCAAGCGCCATCTGCACGATCTGCTGCAGCACCGGCTCGAGTTCGGCGCCGACGGCGTACTGGTCGCGCACACCGGCAGCCTGATCGGCTATCTGTACGCGCAACGCCCCGACGCGCTGCGGATGGGCGCGCTGTCCTCGTTCTTCCGCGGTCTGGGCCATGCCTGCCGCTTCATCGAGACGGGTGTGCGATGAGCGTGCACGCCCACATCGCCGATGCGATCAAGGCGCCGGACCTGATCCGGCTGGAGCGCAATCTCTACGTCGCCCGCTTCGAGACCATGAAGGTCTATTCGACCCTGGCCGCGGTGCAGGGGCTGCTCGACAGCGGCCGGATCGGTGCGGATGCGACCCTGATCGACAGCTCCAGCGGCATCTACGCCTACGCCCTGGCGCTGGCCTGCCACAAGTTCGGCCTGAAGTGCCACATCGTCGGCTCCAAGACCGTCGACCGCACCCTGATGCTGCAGCTGCGCATCCTCGGCGCGACGGTCGAACAGGTCGAGCCGCAGCCGACCCTGAAGCTGGACCAGAGCCTGCGCGTGGCGCGGATCCGCGAGCTGCTCGCCGCCGATCCCAGCCTGCACTGGATGCAGCAGTATCACGACGATATCCATTATGACGGCTACGCGCCGGTCGCGGCGCAGATCGTCGCCGGCCTCGGGCCGGCGACGCTGAGCGTGGTCGGCGGGGTCGGCTCGGGCTGTTCCACCGGCGGCCTGGCGCGCGCGCTGCGCGCCGCCGAGCCGCAGACGCAGCTGATCGGCGTGCAGCCGTTCGGCAGCATGACCTTCGGCTGCCAGCACATCGAGGACCCCGGCATCATCATCGCCGGCATCGGCAGCTCGATCCCGTTCCGCAACGTCCGCCATGCCTTGTACGACCAGGTGCACTGGGTCTCGTTCGATTACGGCCTGTCGGGCGCGGTCGCCCTGCTGCGCGAACACGCCGTATTCGCCGGCCTGTCCAGCGGCTGCTGCTACCTGGTCGCGCGCCACCTGGCGCGGCGCGAGCCGCAGCGCAACGTGCTGTTCCTCGCCGCCGACACCGGCCACCGCTACGTCGAGGGCGTGTTCGCCGAGCACGAACGCGCGCTCGAACCCGACGCGCTGGCGCCGACCGCGATCGAGTCGCTGGAGCAACTGCGCCTGCCCTGGTCGGCGATGGCCTGGAACCGCGCCGAGTACGAGCCCGTTGCGTCGAGCCCGGCGCCGGCCGAGCCGGCGCTGGCCGTCTGACGCGCACCCCCAACCCTTACCTCCAGGAGACCTGCGATGGCGCACCTGTTGATGATCGAAAGCTGGGTCGGCGGCACCGGGCGGATCTTTCCGCCGGCGATCGCCCGGCTCGGCCACCGCTACACCTTCGTCACCCGCAACCGCGACCACTATCGCGACACCCGCTCGCGCGAGATCCATCCGGTGATCGAGCACGCCGAGCACGTGCTCAGCGCCGAGACCAACGATGTGCAGGCGCTGATCGAATTCCTGCGCGCCCAACACGCGATCCTGAAGTTCGACGGCGTGGTCACCATCTGCGACTACTACATCGACACCGTGGCCCAGGTGGCGCAGGCGCTGGGCCTGCCGCAGGCGTTCTCGGCCAACGTGGTCGAGGAGCGGCGCAAGGACCGGGTGCGCGAGGCGATCGAGCGCGCCGGGCTGCCGAATCCGAAGTTCGCCGTCACCGCGTCCTGGGACGAGTGTCGGCGCGAGGCGCAGCGGATCGGCTACCCGCTGATCGTCAAGCCCACCGACCTGGCCTCCAGCGCCTTCGTCCGCCTGGTCCGCGACGAAGAGGAGCTGTGCGCGGCGTTCGACGCGCTGGAACAGTTCCCGCGCAACTTCCGCGACCAGGCGCGGGTGCCGCTGCTGCTGCTGGAGGAGTACCTGCACGGCGAGGAAGTCAGCGTCGAGGCCTGCACCTACCGCGGTACCACCACGGTGATCGGAATCACCGACAAGAGCCTGACCGGCTTTCCCTATTTCGTCGAAGACGGGCATATGTTCCCGGCCCGGCTCGATCCGACCCAGGCGCGCGCCGTCGAGGACCTGGTGCGCGGCGCGCTGGCCGCGGTCGGCCACGACCACGGCCTCAGCCATACCGAGGTCAAGCTGACCGCGCAGGGGCCGCGCATCGTCGAGATCAATCCGCGCCCGGGCGGCAACTACATCGCCGAACTGATCCAGCGGGTGACCGGCATCGACCTGCTCGATGCGCAGATCGAGCTGGCCCTGGGCCGCGAGCCCGATCTGCATCGGCGCGACACCGGCGTGGCCAGCGCAGCGATCAAGTTCCTGGTGCCGCCGCGCGCCGGCAAGGTCGCGGCCCTGGACGGCAGCGCCGGGCTCGACGCCGACCCGAACATCGAGCGTTGGAGCCTGGTCGCGGTGGCCGGCACCGAAGTCGCCGCGCCGGTCGACAACGCCTGCTACCTCGGCCACGTGATCGCCAGCGACCGCGACGGCCTGCAGGCGCGCGCCTACGCCGAGCGCGCGCTGTCGCGCCTGGCCCTGACCTATGCCGATTCGGCTTCCAGTTCCGCCGCCTGAGGATCCGCCATGTCCATCGCTTCGACTATCGCACCGGCCGACGTCGCCGAACTCACCCAGGCCGTGCTGCGCGGCGACTACGGCCCCGATCCGGCCGGCCTGCACGCGGTCGGCGCGTTCTGGGTGCGGCAGAGCACCCAGTTCCCCGGCACCGACACCAAGTACCGCAACCACTATCTGGTGCTGCGGGTCGAATCGGCGTTCGGCGGCTGCTGCGTCGAACGCGACCAACTCGATCCGGCGGTGGCCGAGGAACTGTCCGGCCGCGCGGTCGCCGAACTGCTGCGCGATCCGCGCACGCCGGTGCGGATCGCCGCGCTCGACGCCTACCTGGCCCTGGTCCGGCCGCATCGCGAACAGGCCGGGGCCGAGCCGCGCCTGCTGCCGCACGGCACCCCGCTGCAGCGCGCGCAGGCGCGCGACGCGGCGATCGCCAGCCTGCTGCGGATCGCGCCGGGCATGCGGGTCGGCCTGATCGGCGTGGTCAATCCCCTGGTCGAGGCGATCCGCGCCCACGGCGGCGTGTGCCTGCCTTGCGACTTCAATCTGGAACGCACCGCCGACGGCACCGAAGTCGCGCGCGACATGCACCCGGTGCTGGCCGCGGCCGATCTGGTCATCGCCACCGGCATGACCCTGAGCAACGGCTCCTTCGACCAGATCCTGACCACCTTGCGCGCGCGCGGCGTGCCGCTGGTGGTCTACGCCCAGACCGGCAGCGCGATCGTGCCCTGCTTCCTCGGCCGCGGCGTGGCCGCGGTGTCGGCCGAGCCGTTCCCGTTCTCGCAGTTCAGCGCCGACCCGACCCCGATCCATCTGTACCGCGCGGCCGACATCGAGCGCGGCGATGCGCGCGCGGCCTGAGGCGCGGCGATGAGCGCGCTCGACGCCGCCGCGGCGCCGCTGCCGGCCAGCGAGGCCGAGCGCCGGCGCGGCCTCAACGGGCTGCTGGTCTACACCTTCTTCATGGTGACCGGCTTCGCCATGCTGATGCCGCTGGTCGCGGTGCATTTCGTCGACCGGCTCGGCCTGGCCGCGGCCGCGGTCGGCGCGGCGCTGGCGCTGCGCCAGGTCGCGCAGCAGGGCTTGGCCCTGATCGGCGGCGTGCTCGCCGACCGCTACGGCGCGCGGCGGATGATCTGCCTGGGCGTGCTGCTGCGCGCGCTGGGCTTCGCCAGCCTGGCCTATGCCACGCAATTGCGCTGGCTGATGCTGGCGATGCTGCTGGCCGCGCTCGGCGGCGCCTTGTTCGAGGCGCCGTACCAGGCCTCGATCGCCGCGCTCACCGACGAGCGCAGCCGGCCGCGCTATTACGCGCTCAGCAACTGGATCGGCGGCGCCGCGACCACGCTCGGCCCGCTGCTCGGCGTGGCCCTGCTGCGCTACGACTTCGCCCTGGTCTGTCTCAGCGCCGCGGCCTGCTTCGCCGCCAATTTCGTCATCGCCGCGCGCCTGCTGCCGCGGGTGCCGGCGCCGGCGCGGCCGCCGCCGCTGCGCGACGGCCTGCAACGGGTGTGGCGCAACCGGCCGTTCCTGATTCTGGTCGGGCTGCTGATGCTGTACTGGTTCGTCGCGGTGCAGATCAACCTGAGCCTGCCGTTGCTGGCGCAGCGCCTGACCGGCAGCGCCGACAGCGTCGGGGTGATGTTCGCGCTCAGCGCCGGGCTGACCCTGGCTCTGCAGTACGTCCTGGTGCGCTGGCTGCAGCGCTGGCTCAGCAGCGCGCAGATGCTGGTGCTGGGCACGACGCTGATGGCGCTGGCGATCGGCGCCTTCGCCCTGGTCGGCAGCTTCGCCGCGTTCCTGGCCTGCGTGGCCGCGTTCGCGATCGGCGCGGTGCTGACCCGGCCCAGCCAGCAGACCTTGATCGCCGACCTGGCCGACCCGCAGGCGCTGGGCAGCTTTCTCGGCGTCAGCTCGTTGAGCCTGGCGGTCGGCGGCGGGCTCGGCAGCCTGGCCGGCGGCGGCCTGCTCGACCTGGCCGCGGCGCTGCGCCTGCCGTGGCTGCCGTGGGCGACGTTCTGCGCGGTCGGTCTGCTCGGCGCGCTCGGCCTGGCCTGGGCTACGCGCGGTGCGGCGCGCGCCCCGGCGACCTCTCCCTGAGTGGACTTGCTCCCCCGGCGCGATCCGACGCCCGGGGGAGTCTTTTTCGTCCGTCCGCCCGGCGCGCTCAGGCGCCGCCGTCGAAACCGTGCTGGCGCCAGGCTTCGAACACCACCACCGCGACCGAGTTGGACAGGTTCAGGCTGCGGTTGTCCGGCCGCATCGGCAGGCGCAGGCGATGTTCGGCCGGGATGCGCTCGAGCACGTCTTCGGGCAGGCCGCGGGTTTCCGGGCCGAACAAAAACGCATCGCCGGGCGCATAGGCGACGCGGTCGTAGCGCACCTGGCTGCGCGTGCTCAACGCGAACAGCCGCGGCGGCGCGATCGCCTGCAGCGCCGCGTGCAGGCTTTCGTGCACCTGCAGGCGGGCGTATTCGTGATAGTCCAGCCCGGCGCGGCGCAGCTGCTTGTCTTCCAGGCTGAAGCCCAGCGGCGCGACCAGGTGCAGGCGCGCGCCGGTGTTCGCGCAGAGGCGAATCACATTGCCGGTGTTGGGCGGAATCTCGGGCTGGTACAGGATGACCTCGAACATGCCGCCATTATGCGGCGCGCAACGCAGCGGCGCGGCATCCCCCCCTGTGACCGCCGGCCCATGCCGCTGCGGCCGCTTCGGCCTAGGATGCGGCTTTCGTCCGCGCACGGACGCCCGCCCGGAGCCCGCCCATGTCCTCGTCCCCGACCCGATCCCTGCCGCGCGCCGCCGCGCTCGCCCTGGCCCTGGGCGCCGCGCTCGCCGGCGCGGTGTGCGCCCCGGCCCTGGCCGCGCCGCGCGCCGAAGTCTCGATTCCCTACCAGGAATTCACCCTGCCCAACGGTCTGCGGGTGATCGTGCACACCGACCGCAAGGCGCCGATCGTCGCGGTCAACGTCTGGTACCACGTCGGCAGCAAGAACGAGCAGCCCGGCCGCACCGGCTTCGCCCACCTGTTCGAACACCTGATGTTCCAGGGCTCGGAGAACCACAAGGGCGAGTTCTTCGCTCCGTTCGAACTGGTCGGGGTGACCGACCAGAACGGCACCACCAACGTCGACCGCACCAACTATTTCCAGAACGTGCCGACCACCGCGCTGGACATGGCGCTGTGGATGGAGTCCGACCGCATGGGCCACCTGCTCGGCGCGATCGACCAGAAGACCCTGGACGAGCAGCGCGGCGTGGTCCAGAACGAAAAGCGCCAGGGCGAAAACCAGCCCTACGGCCGCCGCATCAGCGCCAAGCTCTACGAGGCGCTGTACCCGGCCGATCATCCCTACAGCTGGCAGACCATCGGCTCGATGGCCGACCTCGACGCCGCCTCGCTGGACGACGTAAAGACCTGGTTCCGCAGCTGGTACGGCCCCAACAACGCGGTGCTGGTGCTGGCCGGCGACATCGACCTGGCCACCGCCAAGGAAAAGGCGCTGCGTTATTTCGGCGACATCCCCGCCAGCGCCACGGTGCCGAAGATGGCCGCGCGCGTGCCCAAGCGCAGCCGCGACACCGAGGAGGTGGTGCCCGACCGGGTGCCGCAGGCGCGCGTCTACCGCGCCTGGCCGGTGGCCCAGTTCGGCGCCCGCGACGGCGCCGACCTGGAACTGTTCGCGCAGATCCTCGGCGGCAGCGCGGCTTCGCGCCTGGACGCGCGCCTGGTCCATCGCGACCGCATCGCCGACAGCGCCAGCGTGTCGATCAACGACGCCGAGATCAGCGGCACCCTGGTGGTGGTCGCCAACGTTAAGCAGGGCGTGGACCCGGGCAAGGTGCGCGCGGCGATCGACGAAGAGATCCGCCGCCTGATCGAGCAGGGCCCGACCGCGCAGGAACTGGAACAGGCGCAGACCTCGCTGCGCGCCGACTTCGTCCGCGGCATCGAGCGCATCGGCGGCTTCGGCGGCAAGTCCGACGTACTGGCGCGTTGCGCGGTGTTCGCCGGCAAGCCCGACTGCTTCGGCGAGGACCTGGCGCGGATCGCCGCGGCGACCCCGGCCAGCGTTCAGGCCGCCGGCCGCACCTGGCTCGGGGTCGGCTCGCACACCCTGCTGGTGCAACCCGGCGACAAGCCGGCCTCGTCGCTGCCGGAAACCGCGCGCGCCGCGCCGGCGACCCGGCCCGCCGCGATTCCGGCCGCCGACCCGCGCTACAAGACCGTCGCTTCCGACGTCGAGCGCAGCGCCGGCGTGCCCAAGACCGAGCGCTTCCCCGAGCTGCGCTTTCCCGCGCCGCAGCGCGCCCAGTTGAGCAACGGCACCGAGGTGGTGTTGATCGAACGCCGCCAGACTCCGGTGGTGCAGTTGTGGATGGAGTTCCCGGGCGGCTTCAGCGCCGACCTCGGCCACCCGGTCGGCACCGCCAGCTTCGCCATGGCCATGCTCGACGAGGGCGCCGGCGAGTACGGCGCGCTGGCGCTGTCGGCACGCAAGGAAGCGCTGGGCGTGGAACTGTCCTCCAGCGCCAGCCTGGACAGCGCCAACGTCGCCATGTCGGCGCTGACCGACAAGCTGGACGACTCGCTGGACCTGTTCGCCGACGTGATCCGCCGCCCGCGCTTCGAGGACGGCGAGATCGAGCGCGTGCGCGCGCAGTGGCTGGCCGGGATCAAGCAGGAGAAGGCGCGGCCGCAAACCGCGGCGCTGCGGGTGCTGCCGCCGCTGCTGTACGGCGCCGGCCACGCCTACGCGATTCCGTTCACCGGCACCGGCACCGAGGCCTCGATCGCCGGGCTCAAGCGCGAAGAACTGATCGCCTTCCACCGCGATTGGCTGCGCCCGGACCGCGCGCGCCTGTTCGTGGTCGGCGACACCAGCCTGGAGCAGATCGTGCCCCAGCTCGAGCGCCGCTTCGGCGACTGGAAGCCGGGCGCCGACGCGCCGGCGCTGCCGGCGCTGAGCGCGGTCGCGCGGCCCGCGGCGCCGCGGGTGTTCCTGGTCGACCAGCCGGGCGCGATCCAGTCCAACATCTACGTCGGCGAGCTGATTCCGCCGACCGGCGATGCCGGCACGATCGATTTCGACTTCGCCAACGGCGTGCTCGGCGGCGAGTTCAGTTCGCGCCTGAACATGAACCTGCGCGAGGACAAGCACTGGGCCTACGGCTCCTACAGCGGCTCGGGCAACGCCAAGGGCCAGCGGCCCTGGATCGCCCAGGCTGCGGTGCAGTCGGACAAGACGGTCGAGTCGCTGGCCGAGCTCAAGCGCGAGATCGCCAGCTTCGCCGACGGCAGCGCGCCGGTGACCCAGGCCGAGGTGGCCAAGATCCGCGCCGCCAACACCCTCAGCCTGCCGGGCGCCTACGAGACCAACGACGCGCTGATGGCGCAGATCAGCGCCGACCAGCGCTACGGCCGTCCGGCCGACTACATCCTCAAGTACAAGGCGCGCAACGAGGCGATGACCCCGGCGCTGGCCCAGGCCGCGGCCCGGGCGCTGGACCCGGCGGCGCTGACCTGGGTGGTGGTCGGCGATCTGTCCAAGATCGAGCAGCCGATCCGCGGCTTGAAGCTGGGCGAGGTGAAGGTGATCGACCACGACGGCAAGCCGGTGCGGTGAGGGTGTAGGGCGACAGCAACGGCAACAGCAGCAACAGCAACAGCAACAGCAACAGCAAATCCCCCCTAGCCCCCCCCCTTTTCCAAAGGGGGGAATGCGGGTGGGGGCTATCAGGGGGCCGCGTCTTCGACGCGGCCCTTTTCGTTGGCGCGGACAGGTGCGGCAGCACGCGAGGGAGGGAGGGGATCAAGTGCGCTTGATCCCCTCCCTCCCTGTCCCATCGCGAAGCATTCCTATCGCGCTCAGCCGAATCCGGCGACAATGCGTGCGATCGAATCCTGAGCGAGGTCCGCATGCGCGCGTTGGCAATCCTGTCCCTGGCCCTGACCGTTTCGGCCTGCACCTGGGTGCAGATGGCGCCGGGCGCGCAGGCGGTGCGCGTGCTCTCGGCGGGTGCCGCGCCGGCCTGCGAAAAGCGCGGCGAAGTGGTGGTGGCGGTCAAGCACAACGTCGCCTTCTACGAGCGCAACGAGCTGCGCGTGCGCGAGGAACTGGAGACCCTGGCCCGCAACGAGGCGCCGGGCCTGCAGGCCGACACCATCCAGCCCTTGGCTGCGCCGACGCAGGGCCAGCAGCGCTTCGCCGCCTACCGTTGCGGCGGCGCCGCGACGGCCCCGGCCGCGCAATCGGCGCCCGCCAGCAGCGCCCAGACCTACCCGGTCGGCGGCTGAAACGGCAAATCCGAACGCCGGCGTACGGCTTTCGGATGGCACATTTTCGATCCAAGTCGTTGATCTAAAGGGCTTTGCCGACTTCCGAGGCGATGCGCATACGGTTCAGGGTCCGTTCGGAATGGGTGCATGGGGGGCGTGAAGGCGCTAACCTGTCGCACTTTTCCGCCTAGGGTTCGCGCCCATGCTGTTCCAACACGTCGCCATCGCCGGGCTCGCCCACGTCGATGCTCCGCGCAAGCTGACCTCCGACGAGATCAACGCCCGCCTCAAGCCGACCCTCGATCGCCTCGGCATCAAGGTCAACGTGCTGCAGGACGTGGCCGGCGTGCACGAGCGCCGCCTGTGGGACGGCGAAGTGCGCGCCTCCGACGCCGCCACCCTGGCCGCGGTCAAGGCGCTCGCCGATGCCGCCGTCGATGCCGACCGCATCGGCCTGCTGGTCAACACCTCGGTCAGCCGCGATTACCTGGAGCCGTCCACGGCCAGCATCGTCGCCGGCAACCTGCGACTGGGCGAGAACTGCCAGAACTTCGACGTCGCCAACGCCTGCCTGGCCTTCATCAACGGCATGGACATCGCCGGCCGCATGATCGAGCGCGGCGAGATCGACTACGCCCTGGTGGTCGACGGCGAAACCGCCAACCTCGCCTACGAGAAGACCCTCGAGCGTCTGAGCCGCGCCGACGTCACCGAAACGCAGCTGCGCGACGAGATGGCGACCCTGACCCTGGGCTCGGGCGCCGCGGCGATGGTGCTGGCGCGCAGCGAACTGGCGCCGGGCGCGCCGCGCTACCGCGGCGGCGTCACCCGCTCGGCCACCGAGTGGAACCAGCTGTGCCTGGGCGACCTGCACCACGACCGCATGGTCGCCGACGGCCGCATGCTGATGATCGAAGGCCTCAAGCTCGGCCAGAAGACCTTCGCCGCGGCCAAGGCCGCGCTGGGTTGGGCGGTCGAGGAGCTGGACGAGTTCGTCATCCACCAGGTCAGCCGCGCGCATACCCAGGCCTTCCTCAAGGCCTTCGGCATCGACCCGAACAAGGTCATGACCATCTTCGGCGAGCACGGCAACATCGGCCCGGCCTCGGTGCCGATCGTGCTGAGCAAGCTGCGCGAGATGGGCCGCCTGAAGAAGGGCAACCGCGTCGCCCTGCTCGGCATCGGTTCGGGCCTGAACTGCTCGATGGCCGAAGTGGTGTGGTGATGCGCGGCTGAGCCTTGCGGCTCGCCGACGACGAAAGCCCGGTGCGCGAGCATCGGGCTTTTTTTTGGTTCGGGAATGGGGAATGGGGAATTGGGAATAGGGCAGGCGTGCTGCTTCAGGGGTAGGAGCGGCGGGCGCCTCACGGGGATTTCCTTCGGTCACAAGTCGCGATCGCGATACCGCAGCCTCGCGCCGCACCCTGCGGCTCCCCAGCTCCTGTAGGAGCGGCGTGAGCCGCGACATCCGAAACGATTGACGCAAGCGTGCCAGCCGAAGCCCCGTATGCCCTGCGTCGACATCGCATGGCGCAATTCGGCTCCGGATGATCGCGTGGTATTTCACCGCTGTAGCTGTCGCGGCTCACGCCGCTCCTACACTAGCGCCGCTGCGCGCCATCGGATCGTCGCGGTCGCTTGCTATAGTCGACTCGATCACGCACCGAACCCGAACCCGGTCGCGTCCAGGATTTCAGCCACCGCAACGGAGTTGCCCGCATGACCCAGCCCAAGAGCCATCTCTCGATCGCGCTCGCCTCGATCCCCGCCTTCCTCGACAACGGCCGGCTCGACGCCGCCGAACTGCAGAACCTGCTCGACCTCGCCCTGCGCGACCAGGCCGTCGACGACGACGAGAAGCGCGTGCTCGGCAACATCTTCAAGCAGGCCGAGCTCGGCGAACTCGACGCCGAGGTCAGGCTGCGCATCGACCTGGCCCGTCGCCAGCACGGCATCCCGGCCTGAGCGATCGTCGTCCGGCGCCTTCGCCGCCGGGCGGGGCGGCAGACGCTTCCGGCTTAATCCCCTCCGTCCCTTTTTCGCCGCCCCGCGCCAAGCCGTCCACCCCGGGGTGAAGCCAAGTCATTGATTCGGAAGTCGTCGCAGGCGCCGGGCCTGCACCGTCTGCCGTTCGTCGCTACATCACATGTCATGTCTTGCGCGACTCACATGTGATGCCGTACTGTGATCGCCATGGAACAACGCCGCTCCTCCGCCTACTACCAGCGCCGGCATCGCGAACGCCTGCGCGAGAAGGGCTTGGTCAAGAAAGAGCTGTGGGTGCTGCCGGAGTTCGCCGACGAACTGCTGGCGGTGGAAAAGCGGATGCGGCAACCGCGCGGCGCGATGCCGGCGCGGGCACGGGGGGATAACACGATGAACGATGGCAAGGTCTGGACCGCGCGCGGCCTGTACGAAGCCCTGATCCAGACCGAAGAATTCGTCTACGGCGACTCGCAGATCGAACTGATCGACGGCGCCGAAGCCAGCCTGCACCTGGTCATGGCCGAATACGGCGACCTGCCTTTGTTCGTGGCCGTGGTCGGCGAACAGGTGGTGGTCGAGGCCTTGCTGTGGCCGGTGGCGCACGTGCGCGATCCGGCCGCGTTCAACGAAGAAGTGCTGCGCACCCACAAGGTGTTCTTCCCGCTGTCGACCATCGGCATCGAGACCCTGGCCGACGGCGAAGCGGTGTACATGATGTTCGGTTCGTTGAGCGCGACCTCGTCGCTGTCCAACGTGCTGTACGAAATCGAGACCCTGGCCGACAACGTGATCAAGGCCACCGAGGCCTACGAACCGCAGCTGCTGCTGGAGGCGGCCTGACATGCCCAAGTCCGACGGCAGCGAAGGCATCTGGAATAAGTTGCTGACCTCGTTGCGCGGCGGCGCGCACGAGCTCGGCGAAGCGCTGGCCGACAGCCAGGCGCTGCGCATCCTCGACCAGGAAATCCGCGACTGCGACCTGGAACTGCGCCAGTCGCGCGAGTCGCTGGCGCAGCTGATGGCGCGGCACAAGCTGGCCGAGCGCGAGCTGGGCGAGTCGGCCGACAAGGTCGGCGAGTACGAAGGCTATGCGCTCAAGGCGCTGCAGGCCGGCGACCAGCCGCTGGCGCTGGAAGTGGCCGACAAGGTGGTGCAGCTGGAAGCGCACCGGCGCGAGCAGGACGGCCACGTCGCCCAGCTCGCCGCCGCGGCGGCCGAACTGCGCAAGGCCATCGCCATGGCCGAAAGCAATATCCGCCGGCTCAAGCAGCAGCTGGACACGGTCAAGGCCACCGAAAGCATGCAGCGCGCGCAAGCCGCGGTCGCGCAACGCTACGCCGGCCCGCAGAGCCGGCTGCAGACCGCGGTCGATTCGCTGGCGCGGATCAAGCGCAAGCAGGCCGAACGCGGCGCGCGCATGGAGGCCGCGGCCGAACTGGCGCGCCAGGACGGCGGCGACGCGCTGGAACGCAAGCTGCGCGAGGCCGGGATCCTGCGCGACGAGGCCGGCGCGGAGGCGGTGCTGCAACGCTTGCGACAGAAGCTTCCGGGCTGACCGGCGACGTGCCGCGCCGCGCGCGGCGGGCGGGGAAGCCTGGGGAAGGGGAGGGACGATGGGCGAGTTTCTGACCACGATATTTTCGTTGCCGACGGCGTTCTACACCGTGCTGCTCGGCGTGGTGATCGGCTACTGGCTGCTGTCGGCGCTGGGCCTGGTCGGCGGCGAGATGATCGACGGCTGGATCGGCGGCGACGGCCACGGTCATGGCGGCCCCGGCCTGGGCGACCACACCCTCGCCGACGGCGCCCATCACCACCAGCAAGGCCTGTTCGATCCGCTGATGCGCCTGGGCCTGGGCGGCATCCCGGTCACCGTGGTGCTGAGCGTGCTGATCGGCGTGTCCTGGGCCCTGACCTACCTGGCCGACGTCTATCTGCTGCGGCATCTGCCCGGCGTGGTGGCGCAGATCGTCGGCGGCGTAGCCGCGATCTTGGTCGCCTTCGCCCTGGCGATTCCGGTCTCGGCGCTGGCGCTGCGTCCGCTGCGCCGGCTGCTGCGCAAGATGCAGCCCGGTCCGGCGCGGCCGATCCTGGGCCAGGTCGCGGTGGTGCGCAGCCCGGTCAACGCGGTCACCGGCACCGCCAGCATGGAAGACGGCGGCGCCGGGCTGATCCTGCAGATCCGCGACGACGACCCGGCGCGCTTCCAGCGCGGCGACCGGGTGGTGCTGATCGAATACCTCGAAGGCCAGAACGCGTACCGCGTGGTCAGCGAGGACGAATTCCGCGGCGCCTGAGGCCGCGAAGCGGTCCGTCCGACCGCGTCCGTCCGATGTCGGAGCCGTAGCGGCCGTCGCGGCCGCGCCTTGGGGGCGGTCGAATCCAGTTGTTCGAATCCAGTTTTTTTGAATCAAGTTGTTCGAATCCAGTTTTTTGAATCCAGTCGTTCGAATCCGGTTTTTGAAGCTAGTGATTCGAAGCTGGTTGTTCCAATCCGGGTTGGTCGAGTCATAGGGAGATGCAAATGGGTACTGCAATCATGGTGCTGACGCTGATCGGCGTGTCGCTGCTGATCCTGTTCGTCATGCTGCTGATGTTCAAAGCCTTCTACATCAAGGTGCCGCAGGGCACGGCCTTGATCGTCAACGACATGTCGTCCACGCCGAAGGTGCACTTCACCGGCGCGCTGGTCTATCCGGTGATCTACAAAAAGGAGTTCATGCAGATCTCCCTGATCACCCTGGAAGTCGACCGCCGGGCCAAGGACGGCCTGATCTGCCGCGACAACATGCGCGCCGACATCACCGTCGCGTTCTATCTGCGGGTCAACGAGACCCAGCAGGACGTGCTCAAGGTGGCCAAGGCGATCGGCGTCGACCGGGCTTCCGACCGCGCCGCGGTCAACGAGCTGTTCAACGCCAAGTTCTCCGAAGCGCTGAAGACGGTCGGCAAGCAGATCGAATTCGTCAAGCTGTTCGAGAACCGGCAGGAGTTCCGCGACCGGATCATCGAGGTGATCGGCAACGACCTCAACGGCTACGTGCTCGAAGACGTCGCGATCGACTACCTCGAGCAGACCCCGAAGGCCTCGCTGGACCCGAACAACATCCTCGACGCCGAAGGCATCCGCAAGATCACCGAGCTGACCGCGGCGCAGAACGTGATCACCAACGAGCTCGAGCGCAACGAGCAGCTGGCGATCACCAAGAAGAACGTCGAGACCCGCGAGGCCATGCTGGCCCTGGAACGCCAGCAAGCCGACGCCGAGGCGCGGCAGAAGCGCGAGATCGAGACCATCCAGGCGCGCGAGCAGGCCGAGACCGCCAAGGTGCGCGAGGAAGAGCGTCTGAAGGCCGAGCAGGCGCGCATCGCCGCGCAGGAGCAGATCGACATCCGCGAGCAGAACCGCCTGCGCGAGGTCGAGGTGGCGCAGCAGAACCGCCAGCGCGCGGTGGTGATCGAGGTCGAGAAGGTGACCCGGGCCAAGGACCTGGAGATCGTCGCCCGCGAGCGCGAGGTCGAGCTGAACCGGATCGACAAGGAAAAGGCGCTGGAAGAGCAGCGCAAGGACATCGCCAACGTGATTCGCGAGCGGATCGCGGTCGAGAAGACCGTGGCCCAGGAAGAGGAGCGGATCAAGGAAGTGCGCCAGGTCTCCGAGGCCGACCGGGCCAAGCAGGTCACCGTGCTCGCCGCCCAGGCCGCGGCCGAGGAAGAGCTGGTGCGCCAGGTCAAGCAGGCCGAGGCCGACGAGGTCGCGTCCAAGCACAAGGCCACGCAGATGACCGTGCTGGCCCAGGCCGAACTGGAAGCGGCCGGCAAGAGCGCCGAAGCCAAGAAGAAGCTGGCCGAGGGCATCGAGGCCGAGCGCGCGGCGCCGGGCCTGGCCGATGCGCGGGTGCGCGAAGTCGCCGCCGCGGCGGCCGAGAAGGAAGGCCTGGCGCAGGCGCGAGTGATCGCCGAAACCATGGCCGCCGAGGCCAAGGGCGAGCAGGACAAGGGCCTGGCCCAGGCGCGGGTGATCGAGGTGCAGGCCGAGGCCAAGCAGAAACAGGGCCTATCCGACGCCAAGGTGCTGGAAGAGAACCTGTTCGCGCAGGCGCGCGGCGAGGAGCAGCTGGGCGTGGCCAAGGCCAAGGCGACCAAGGACCTGGGCCTGTCCGAGGCCGAGGTGCTGCTGCAGAAGTTCAAGGCCGAGGCCGAGGGCCTGGGGCAGAAGTTCGGCGCGCTGGATGCGCTCAGCGACCAGGCGCGCGCCCACGAAGAGTTCCGCATGCAGCTGGAAAAGAGCTTCGAGCAGGCCATCGCCGGGATCGAGGCCAACAAGGAAATCGCCAAGGAGCAGTCCGAGGTGCTGGCCGCCGCGCTCAGCAAGGCCAACATCGACATCGTCGGCGGCGAGGGTGCGTTCTTTGATTCCTTCGCCAAGGCCTTGTCGGTCGGCAAGGCGATCGAAGGCGTGGCCGGCAAGAGCCCGATCGTGCAGGACGTGCTGCAGCGTCTGTTGACCAAGGCCGACGCCAAGACCGACGGCAAGGGCGACGGCAAGCTCGCCGGCGAAGCAGCGCTGGACTCCTGAGCGCCAGCCGGACCAGGGAACGCGCCGCCGCCCGGCGGCGCATCGGTGTGACGCCGGCCGCGCGCGGCCGGCCGGATCGTTAGGACGGACAGATGGCGGACACTCAAGCGGCTGCGACAGCGGCCAAGGGCGAGGGCAACTCGGCGGTCGACCAGGCGGTCGCCCAGGGCGGCGCGTACGAGGTGCTGAGCAAGCGCCTGGCCGAACAGGGCCAGCGCCTGCGCGGCGTCGCCCAGGACTTGAACCGGCGCCGCCTGGAGGAGTTCGGCAGCAGCCAGATGGAGGCGATCGGCCGCTTCCGCATCCGCACCGAGCACAACTGCGTCGCCCGCGACATCGTCCAGGTCGGCGACTGCCTGCTGTTCGGCTACAACGTGTTCATGGGGTTGAAGAAGGAGACCACGGTCGCCGACGTGTTCTGCCTGTACAAGCTGGTGCAGGGCGCGGAGGGGTACGACGTCACCCCGGTCGAGCTCAAGGGCAGCTTCCTCGGCAACGACAGTTTCGCCAACGACTTCCGCGAGCTCTACGCCTACTACAAGCACACCCGGCTGATCCAGCTGATCGTGCGCGACGGCAAGCTGCTGGCCGCGTTCCAGATCGGCGAGCGGATCACCGACCTGCGCGTGTTCCGCTGGTCGGTCTCGCCCGACGGCGAGGTGCGCTACATCGACAACCGCGGCGAGCGCGACATCGCCCTGCCGGCGCCGTACGACTTCGAGTGGATCCGCGCGACCCGCGAGCAGGTGGTCAACGGCCGCCACCCGCACCTGAACATCCTCGACAGCGTGTTCGTCGAGACCGTCAACGGCGACCTGACCATCAAGGTCGAGAACAACACCGAAGACGGCCAGGGCATCTACCGCGAGCCGGTCGCCGACAAGACCCAGTCGCTGGACGACGCTCAGGTCGACTACGCCCGGGTCGGCAGCCTGATCCTGCTCAAGATCCTGCCCTACCGCGAGGAGCAGTGGCGCTACCTGGTGTTCAACACCCTCAGCCGAAAGGTGGTGCGGCTGGACGAGATCGGCCTGGCCTGCATCCAACTGCCGGAAGACCACGGCATCATCTTCCCCGGCGGCTACTACCTGCAGAACGGCGAACACAAGCGGTTCGAGCAGCCGATGCAGGGCATGCGCTACAAGCGCAACATCCGCTCGCCCAACGGCGAAGACGTGCTGTACCTGTTCTACGAGCCCGAGCAGGGCCGCACCGCGATGTTCACCTACAACCTGATCGAGCGGCGCCTGCAGACGCCGATCTTCGGCCACGGCTATGCGCGCCTGGAAGACGGGCGGATGGTGATCTTCGCCACCGAAAGCGACGAGCCGACCCGGGTCCACCCGATGCAGGTCTGGCAGACGCCGTACGCCAGCGACGAGTACGCGGCGCGGCAGCCGGCCGGCAACAGCTTCATGGGCAAGATCGGCAACGCCGAGCTGGTGCGCGGGGTGTCCGAGCTGGTCAGCCTGAGCCGCGAGATCGAGGCCGGCGAGGTTTCGGCGCAGCGCTACGGCCTGCTGGCGCAGAACACCCGGCGCCTGTTCGACGCCTATCACTGGCTAGCCGAGCCGGACTGCGGCGAACTGGCGCCGCTGCTGCGCGAGATCGCCGCCACCGCCGAATCGGTGTTGGACGAGTACGAGAAAGTCGAGAGCATCCGCGCCCAGTCCGAGCGCGCGATGAGCGAGGCGCAGGCCCGGCAGAAGGCCTTGCTGGACAGCCTGCAGCCGGAGAACTGGGAGCAGGTGCAGGCCTTCGTCGATGCGCTCAACGGCCTGACCGCGCAGCGCGGCCACTTGCTGACCATCCGCGAGTACCGCTATATCGACGTAGCGGCGATCGACGCGATGGAGCAGGCCCTGGTCGCCGCGCACGAGCGCATCGGCGCGGCCACCGGCGCCTTCCTGGCCGGCGACAAGGCCCTGGCGCCGATGAGCGAGCGGCTCAAGACGCTCGACGCGCAGGCGCAGGCCGCGACCACGGCGGCGCAGTTGGCCGAGCCGGCGGCGCAGATGCAGGCGATGTCGGCCGACCTGGACATGCTGTCGGGCCTGATGGCCACGCTCAAGGTCGAGGACGCCACCCAGCGCACCCGCGTGGTCGAGGCGATCTCGGAGATCTACGCCCGCCTCAACCAGGCCAAGGCACGCGCCGACCAGCGCCGCAAGCAGCTCGGCTCGGCCGAATCGGTGGCCCAGTTCGGCGCGCAGTTCAGCCTGTTCGGGCAGAGCGTGGCCAGCGCCCTGGCCCTGGCCCAGGATCCGGAGAAGGCCGACGAGCAACTGTCGCGCCTGCTGGTGCAGTTGGAGGAGCTGGAAAGCCAGTTCGGCGAGCACGAGAACTTCCTCGGCGACATCCTGGCCAAGCGCGAGGAGTTGCTGGAGACCTTCGAGGCGCACAAGCAGACCCTGCTCGACGACCGCCAGCGCAAGGCGCAGGCGGTGATGGACGCGGCCGCGCGCATCCTCGAAGGCCTGAGCCGGCGCACCGCGCGCTTCGCCGACGCCGACGAGCTCAATGCCTTCTTCGCCGGCGACGCGCTGATCCTCAAGCTGCGCGAGCTGGCCGAGCGCCTGCGCGCGCTCAAGGACAGCGTCAAGGCCGACGACGTCGAAGCCAGGCTCAAGGGCGCGCGCGACCAGGCGGTGCGCGCGCTGCGCGACCGCAGCGAGTTGTTCGAAGCCGGCGGCGACGTGATCAAGCTCGGCCCGCGCCACCGCTTCAGCGTCAACACCCAGGAACTGGACCTGACCCTGATGCCGCGCGGCGAGGCGCTGCACCTGCACCTGACCGGCACCGACTTCTTCGAGCCGATCGCCGATGCCGAGCTGGACGCGGCGCGCGCCTACTGGGGTGTATCGCTGGATTCCGAATCGCCGCAGCTGTATCGCGGCGAGTACCTGGCCGGTCTGGCGATCGAGGCCGCCCAGGCCCAGCGCGAAGGGCTCAGCCTGGACCTGCTGCGCCAGCAGCTGGCCCAGCCCGAGGCGCTGGCCAAGACCCTGCGCGACTTCGCCGCGCCGCGTTACCGCGAGGGCTACGAGAAGGGCATCCACGACCACGACGCGGCGTTGATCCTGCAGGCGCTGCTGCCGCTGCGCGACAGCGCCGGCCGGCTGGCCTATGCGCCGGCGGCGCGCGCCTGGGCGATGCTGTTCTGGTCGCAGGCCGGTCGGGCGGAGGCGCCGCAACAGTGGCCGCAGCGCGCCCGCACCGCCGCCGACGTCGAGCGTCTGTTCGGCGCCGGCGAAGCGCTGCAGGCGCTGCGCGAGGAGATCGCCTTGGCGCTGCAGGCCTATGCCGAGACCCAGACCCTGGCCCTGGACCCGGCGCTGCACGCCAGCGCGGCCGAGTACCTGAGCCTGGAGCTGGCCGCCGAGCGGCCGCAGTTCGCGCTCAGCAAATACGCCCAGCAACTGGCCAACGCGCTGCGCGAGAAACTGGCCGCGGCGCGGATGTGGGACGGCTTCGCCGCCGCCCTGCAGGGACTGGAGCAGCGCCTGGGCGCGCGCTGGGCGCTGGCGATGCATTGGCTGGAGGCCTTGGCGCGCACGCCGGAACTGGCGCCGCTGGCGCCGTACGCGGCCGAGGCGGCGGCGCTGCTGTTGCTCGACGAGCGTTTCCCCAAGCAGTTCACCGAACTCGACCTGGGCGCGACCGTGCAGGGGCTGCTCGGCGAGCACCCGCGCATCCGCGAGGGCCGCATGGCGCTGGCGATCGACGATTGGTCGGCGCGCCTGCGCGAGCACCGCCAGCGTTTCCTGCCCGGCTTCCAGCGCTATCACGCCCTGCGCCAGCAGGTGGTCGCGCGCGAACGCGCGACGCTGCGCCTGGAGGAGTTCAAGCCGCGGCCGCTGAGCTCGTTCGTGCGCAACAAGCTGATCAACGACGTCTACCTGGGGGTGATCGGCGACAACCTGGCTAAGCAGATGGGCACGGTCGGCGAGAGCAAGCGCAGCGACCTGATGGGCCTGCTGATGATGATCTCGCCGCCGGGCTACGGAAAAACCACGTTGATGGAGTACGTGGCGCACCGGTTGGGGTTGATCTTCATGAAGGTCAACGGCCCCGCGCTCGGCCACGAGGTGTGCTCGCTCGACCCGGCCCAGGCGCCGGACGCGACCTCGCGCCAGGAGCTGGAGAAGCTCAACCTGGCGCTGGAGATGGGCAACAACGTGATGCTGTACGTCGACGACATCCAGCACACCCATCCCGAGTTCCTGCAGAAATTCATCTCGCTGTGCGACGGCACCCGCCGCATCGAAGGCGTGTGGAAGGGCCGCACCCGCACCTACGACATGCGCGGCAAGAAGTTCTGCGTGGTCATGGCCGGCAACCCGTACACCGAGTCCGGCGAGATGTTCAAGATTCCGGACATGCTGGCCAACCGCGCCGACATCTACAACCTCGGCGACGTGCTCGGCGGGATGGAGCAGGCCTTCCTGCTCAGCTACATCGAGAACAGCCTGACCAGCAACCCGGTGCTGGCGCCGCTGGCCACGCGCGAGATGGCCGACCTGTACCGCTTCGTCGCCAAGGCCGAGGGCGGCGCGTTCTCGGCCAACGAACTGAGCCACGCCTACAGCGGCGCGGAGATCAACGAGATCGTCGCCACCCTGGAACGGCTGATTGCGGTGCGCGACGTGGTCTACAAGGTCAACCAGCAGTACATCGCCAGCGCTGCGCAGGCCGACAAGTACCGCACCGAGCCGCCGTTCAAGCTGCAGGGCAGCTACCGCAACATGAACAAGCTGGCCGAGAAGATCTCGCCGGTGATGAATCCCGCCGAGCTGCAGCAGTTGATCGGCGATCATTATCTCGGCGAGGCGCAGCTGCTGACCTCGGGCGCGGAAGAGAACCTGCTCAAGCTCGGCGAGTTGCGCGGCGTGCTCGGCGAAGCCGAGGCCGCGCGCTGGACCCAGATCAAGCGCGACTTCCTGCGCAACAAGGCGATGGGCGCGGCCGACGACGACGTCGGCGGACGGGTGGTGGCGCAACTGGCCGATCTGGTCGAGAGCGTGCGCGGGCTGGATGCGGCGGCGCAGACCGCGGCCGCGCCGGCTGCAGCGCCCGAGCCGGCGCCCTGGCCGCAACTGCTGGCCGCGCTGGAGCGGCTGACCGCGGCGCAGGGCGAAGCGCGCGCCGCTGCGGCGCCGGCACCAGCCCAGGCGCCGCCGGCCGCCCAGCCCCTGGCCGAGCTGCTGCACGGTCTCGGCCCCTCGCTGCAACAGGCGCTGGACCCGCTGGTCGAGCGGCTGCAGGACAGCGGCGAGCGCCAGAGCCGGATCAACGAGGCCCTGGTCGAACTGTTCAAGCAGCTCGGCGAGCGCGAGATCCAGGACGCGCCGACCCGCGCGGCGATGACCGAACAACAGCGCGAGCTGCAGCGCGCGCTCAACGAATTCGCCGACCGGCTCAACGGCCGCGTGCCGCGCTGAGGACAGACCATGGATTTCGCCCGACTCGACCAGACCCTGCGCGACAGCATCGCCGACGCCCAGCTCGACAACGAAGAGAAGTTCGAACTGCGCGAACTCGGCGCCGGCCTGGCCGCCGACCGGGTGCGCTACCTGCGCAACCGCGCCTTCGACATGTCGCGCGAGCTCATGCTGGCCGAGCCGGCGCGCACGCTGGAGGCGTTGCGCTGGCTGGAGCAGGTGGTCAAGACTCTGGACGTGGTCGCGGCCGCGCCGGCGACCGTGTCCAGCGCCTACTTCGCCCCCGGCGACGCCTGCCTGCGCAAGCTGCGCGAGCTGTGCCGCGGCGCCAAGCGCAGCCTCGACATCTGCGTCTACACCATCTCCGACGACCGCCTGGCCGAGGAGATCGTCGCCTGCCACCGGCGCGGCATCGCGGTGCGGGTGCTCAGCGACAACGACAAGAAGTTCGACGAGGGCAGCGACGTGCTGCGCCTGCGCGAACTCGGCGTGCCGGTGCGGATCGACGACAGCCCGTTCCACATGCACCACAAGTTCGCCGTGTTCGACGGCCGGGTGCTGGCCAACGGCAGCTTCAACTGGACCCGCAGCGCCACCACCAGCAACGAAGAGAACCTGGTGGTGACCGACGACGCCAACCTGCTGCGCTGTTTCGCCGGGCAGTTCGATACCCTGTGGCGCAAGTTCGCCCCCGAGGCCGCGCTGGACCCGGCCTGAGCCTTCGGCAGGCCCGGCCGGGACGGTTTCCGGCGCGGAAAACCGCCGGCGGGGCGGGGAAAATTCCCCATCCGCCCGCGGCAGCCGATAATGGCGGCCCTGTCCGCCCAGGCCCGCGCCCGCCGCGCGCCGTCCACGAGCCGCTCAATGACGTCCAGCCGCAGTTTCCCCGACTACCCGTTCCAGCCGCAGCGCTTCGAAGTCCGTCCCGGGATCGCGATGAGCTATCTCGACGAGGGCCCGCGCGACGGCGAGGTCGTGGTGATGCTGCACGGCAATCCCTCGTGGAGCTATTACTGGCGCAAGCTGGTGCTGGGCCTGCGCGACCGCTATCGCTGCATCGTCCCCGACCACGTCGGCATGGGCCTGTCGGACAAGCCCGACGACCAGCGCTACGAGTACACCCTGCAGTCGCGGGTCGACGACGTCGAGCGCCTGCTCCAGCACCTGGGCGTGACCGGGCCGATGAGCCTGGCGGTGCACGACTGGGGCGGCGGCATCGGCTTCGGCTGGGGGCTCAAGCACGGCGAGCAGATCAAGCGGCTGATCGTCACCAACACCGGCGCCTTCCCGCTGCCGGCGGCCAAGCCGCTGCCCAAGCGCCTGCGCCTGGGCCGCGATTCGGCCCTGGGCACCGGCCTGATCCGCGGCCTCAACGCCTTCGCCGGCGGCGCCGCGCGCCTGGGCGTGGCCACGCCGATGCCGGCCGAGGTCCGCCGCGCCTACCTGGCTCCGTACGATTCCTGGGCCAACCGCATCGCCACCTCGCGCTTCGTCCAGGACATCCCGCTCGGCGAGGGCGACAAGGCCTGGCCGCTGGTGCAGGCGATGGCGGCCAAGCTGCCGCAGTACGCCGACCGTCCGGCTTTCATCGGTTGGGGTCTGCGCGACTTCGTGTTCGATCACCATTTCCTCAAGGGCTTCACCGACGCGCTGCCGCAGGCGCAGGTGCATGCCTTCGACGATGCCGGCCACTACGTGCTGGAAGACAAGGCGGCGCTGCTGGTGCCGGAAATGCGCGCCTTCCTCGATCGCCACCCGTTGAGCTGAGCCGATGGCCGCCGACGTCTCCGCCGCGCAAGGCGAACGCTGCAACATCGCTTCGGCCTTGCCGGCGCTGGCCGCGCAGTCGCCGGAACGCATCGCGATGCGTTGCCCCGGCACGCGCCGCGGCGACGGCCTGGCGGCCTACGACGTCGCCCTGAGCTATGGCGAGCTGGACCGGCGCAGCGACGCGATCGCCGCCGGCCTGGCCGCGCGCGGCATCGTCCGCGGCACCCGCACTGCGGTGATGGTGCGGCCGTCGCCGGAGTTCTTCCTGTTGATGTTCGCGCTGTTCAAGCTCGGCGCGGTGCCGGTGCTGATCGACCCGGGCATCGACAAGCGCGCGCTGCGCCAGTGCCTGGACGAGGCCGCGCCGGAGGCCTTCATCGGCATTCCGCTGGCGCACATCGCCCGGGTGGTGCTGGGCTGGGCCAAGTCGGCGCGGATCCGCATCACCACCGGCCGCTACGCCTGGCTGGCCGACGATACCCTGGCGCGGATCGAACGCGCCGGCGCCGGCGTGGCTTCGCAGTTGGCCGATACCCGCGCCGACGAAGTCGCCGCGGTGGTGTTCACCAGCGGCTCGACCGGCGTGCCCAAGGGCGTGGTGTTCCGGCACCGGCATTTCGTCGCCCAGATCGAAATGATGGGCGAGGCTTTCGGCCTGATGCCCGGCGGGGTCGATCTGCCGACCTTCCCGCCGTTCGCCCTGTTCGATCCGGCGTTGGGCCTGACCTCGATCATTCCCGACATGGACCCGACCCGGCCGGCCCAGGCCGACCCGGTCAAGCTGCTCGATGCGATCCAGCGCTTCGGCGTCGACCAGTTGTTCGGCTCGCCGGCGTTGATGGCGGTGCTGGCGCGCCACGGCCAGCCCCTGCCGGGGGTGAAGCGGGTGACCTCGGCCGGCGCGCCGGTGCCGCCGGACACGGTCGCCGCCTTGCGCGAGTTGTTGCCGCGCGATGCCCAGTTCTGGACCCCGTACGGCGCCACCGAATGCCTGCCGGTGGCGGTGATCGAAGGCCGCGAGCTGCAATCCACCCGCGCCGCCACCGAGCGCGGCGCCGGCACCTGCGTCGGCCGGCCGGTGCCGCGCAACGAGGTGCGGATCATCCGCATCGACGACGCGCCGATCGCGCAGTGGTCGGACGACTGGGTGCTGCCGGCCGGCACGGTCGGCGAAATCACCGTCGCCGGGCCGACCGCGACCGACAGCTATTTCCGCCGCGACGCCGCGACCGCGCTGGCCAAGATCCGCGAAGTCCGCGACGGCGCCGAGCGCATCGTCCATCGCATGGGCGATGTCGGCTATCTCGACCAAGAAGGGCGGTTGTGGTTCTGCGGGCGCAAGACCCATCGGGTCGAGACCGCGCAGGGCCCGCTGTACACCGAGCAGGTCGAGCCGGTGTTCAACACCCATCCCAAGGTGCGTCGCACCGCCTTGGTCGGCACCGGCGCGTTCGGCGCGCAGCAGCCATTGCTGTGGGTGGAACTGCACGATCCGCGCACGCCGGCGGCCCAGCGCGAACGCATCGTCGAGGAGCTGCGCGCGATCGGCGCGCAGTTCGCGCACACCGCCGGGATCGAGCGGATCCGTTTCCACCCCGGGTTTCCGGTCGATATCCGTCACAACGCCAAGATCGGCCGCGAGAAGCTCGCAGTGCAGGCGGCGCAGGGCTGAGGGTGGGGCTGCGTCGAAACGACGCAGGGGCGGTGGAGCGAGGCAAGGGCAAAGCAAGAGCAAAGCAAGAGCAAATCCCCCCTGGCCCCCCTCAACAAAGGGGGGAACCCGGTAGGCGGGGGCGATAGGGCTCGGGCGACACGACAGCGGCTTTTCAGCGACGCGGCAGCGATTTGCAGCCACGCAGCAGCGGTTTTGCTGTTGCCCCCTTTGACAAAGGGGGCGAACGGCCGCGCAGCGGACGTGGGGGATTTGCTGTTGCCGTTGCCGTTGCCGCAGCCGCAGCCGCAACCGCAACCGCAACCGCAGCCGCAGCCACAGCCGCGCAGCGTCCACGCCGCCGCCGGGTGCCAAGCCCGCGCACGCGGCCTATCATGCGCAAGTCCTTCCGCAGCCGTGCTGCGCTTTCACGGAACGTTTCGACGATGAAGATCCTGGTCACCGGCGGCGGCGGTTTTCTCGGCCAGGCCCTGTGCCGCGGCCTGGTCGCGCGCGGCCACGAGGTGGTCAGCTTCAACCGCGGCCGCTACCCGGCGCTGGACGCGCTCGGCGTGACCCAGCTGCAGGGCGACCTGGCCGATCGCGAGGCGGTGATCGCGGCCGCGCGCGGTTGCCAGGCGGTGTTCCACAACGCCGCCAAGGCCGGCGCCTGGGGCAGCTACCTGAGCTATCACCAGGCCAACGTGGTCGGCACCCAGAACGTGATCGACGCCTGCCGCGCGCACGGCATCGACCGGTTGGTCTACACCTCCACGCCCAGCGTGACCCACCGCGCGACCCATCCGGTCGAAGGCGGCACCGCCGAGACCGTGCCCTACGGCGAGGGCTTCAAGGCGGCGTATGCGACCACCAAGACCATCGCCGAGAAAGCGGTGCTGGCCGCCAACGGCCCCGACCTGGCCACCGTGGCGTTGCGTCCGCGCCTGATCTGGGGCGTCGGCGACAACCAGCTGCTGCCGCGCCTGGTCGAGCGCGCGCGCCAGGGCCGGCTGCGCTTCGTCGGCGGCGGCCACAACCGCATGGACACCACCTACATCGACAACGCCGCGCAGGCGCATTTCGACGCCTTCGACCACCTCGCCCCCGGCGCGGCCTGCGCCGGCAAGGCCTATTTCATCAGCAACGGCGATCCGCGCACGGTGCGCGAGACGGTCAACGGCCTGCTCGGCGCGGTCGGCGCGCCGCAGGTCGACAAGACCCTGCCGTTCCGCGCCGCCTATGCGATCGGCGCGGTCTGCGAAGCGCTATGGACGGTGCTGCCGCTGAAAGGCGAGCCGCCGATGACCCGGTTCCTGGCCGAGCAGCTGTCGACCGTGCACTGGTACGACATGGGCCCGGCACGGCGCGATTTCGGCTACGTGCCCCAGGTCGGCTTCGAAGAGGGCCTGGCGCGGGTGCGTGCGCACCATTTGGCGGCTTCGGGCCGGCCCTGACGGCCGCTTCGGGCGACCCGGCTAGAATGAGCGCATGACCGACTCCGCCTCGCCCCTGGATGCGCTCAAGCCCCTGGCCGGGCGCGCCCTCGAAGCCGCGCTGAACCGCGCGCTGGCGCTCGACCCCGATACCCGCGACGGCCTGCGCGCGCTCGACGGCCGCAGCATCGCCCTGCACCTGGCCTCGCCGCCGCTGGCGATGCGGATCCTGGTCGCCGGCGACCGGCTCGAAGTCGGCCCGGTACGCAGCAGCGACGAGCCCGATCTGGCGGTGCGCAGCACCCTCGGCGCGATCCTGTCGCAGCTGCCCAACCTGCTCGGCGCGGCGCGCAACGAGCGCGCGGCGCCGGTCGGCCAGTTGCGCATCGAGGGCGACGCCGACCTGGCGCGGCGCCTGCAGCGGCTGGCCGAGCGCTTCGATCCGGACTGGCGCCAGCCCTTCGCCGCCGCGTTCGGCGAGGTGCTCGGGGTGCAGATCGCCGACACCATCGCCGCGGCCTTGCGCCACGCTCGCGGCGCCGCCGGCGCGCTGGCCGGCAACCTCGCCGAGTACGTGACCGAGGAATCGCGCGACGTGGTGCCGCGCGACGAACTCAACGCCTTCCACGACGACGTCGACGCGGTGCGCGACGACGTCGAGCGCTTGGCCGCGCGCGTGGCGCGCCTGCGCGAACGCGCCGGGCGGGGCGCATGAGGTCGGCCGCCCGCGCCTGGCGGATCGGCCGCGTGCTGCTGCGCTATCGTCTCGATGCGCTGCTCGACGACACCCCGTTCGAGCGCTGGCTGAAGCTGGCGCGGCCGTTCGTGCCGCGCGCCTCGGCCGAGGTCGCGGCGATGTCGCGCGGCGCGCGCCTGCGCCTGGCGCTGCAGGAGCTGGGGCCGATCTTCGTCAAGTTCGGCCAGATCCTCTCCACCCGCCGCGACCTGGTGCCGCCGGACATCGCGATCGAGCTGGCCCTGCTGCAGGACCGGGTCGCGCCGTTCGACGGCGAGACCGCGCGCAAGATCGTCGAGGCCGCGCTGGAGCGGCGCATCGACGAGGCCTTCGATTCCTTCGAGATCGAGCCGCTGGCTTCGGCCTCGATCGCCCAGGTCCATGCCGCACGCCTGCACGGCGGGCGCGAGGTGGTGGTCAAGGTGCTGCGCCCCGACATCGAGGGCAAGATCGCCGGCGACATCGCCCTGCTCAAGGCGCTGGCCGCGCTGGTCGAGCGCGCCCATCCCAAGGCCGACAAGATCCGCCCGCGCGCGGTGGTGGCCGAGATCGAAAGCACCCTCGCCGCCGAGCTGGACCTGCAGCGCGAGGGCGCCAACGCCAGCGTGCTGCGCCGGTTCTGGGCCGACAGCGACGACATGTACGTGCCCGAGGTGATCTGGTCGCACACCAGCGAGCGCGCGCTGACCCTGGAGCGGGTGTACGGCATTCCTTCCGACGACATCGCCGCGCTCGACGCCGCCGGCATCGACCGCCGCGCCCTCGCCGCCAAGGGCGTGCGGGTGTTCTACACCCAGGTGTTCCGCGACAATTTCTTCCACGCCGACGCGCACGCCGGCAACATCTGGGTCGACAGCGATCCTTCGCGGCGCAGCAATCCGCGCTTCATCGCCCTGGACTTCGGCATCATGGGCCAGTTGTCGGACGAGGATCAGTACTACCTCGCCGAGAACTTCATGGCGATCTTCAACCGCGACTACCGGCGCATCGCCGAGCTGCACGTGCAGGCCGGCTGGATCCCGGCGCACATGCGCATCGACGAGCTCGAGGCGGCCACGCGCGCGGTGTGCGAGCCGTACTTCACCCGGCCGCTGAGCGAGATCTCGCTGGCCGAGGTGCTGGTCAAGCTGTTCCGCACCGCGCAGCGCTACGAGCTGACCTTGCAGCCGCAGCTGATCCTGCTGCAGAAGACCTTGCTCAACATCGAAGGCGTCGGCCGCCTGCTCGATCCCAAGCTCGACATCTGGGCGGTGGCGCGGCCGGTGCTGCAGCGCATCCTGCTGGACCGCTACAGCCCGCAACGGCTGGCCGGCGAGTTCCGCAAGCGCCTGCCCGAGCTGGTGACGCGCGCGCCGGAGATGCCGCGGCTGCTGCATGCCTGGCTGAGCCAGCAGGTGTTGGGCCAGCACGAGCTGAAGATGCGTTCGCAGGACATCACCGACCTCAACCGCAGCATCCAGGACGCGGTGCGGCGCACGGTTGCGGCGATCCTCGGCACCGGCCTGCTGATCGTGGCGGCGGTGCTGTACGGGATGGAATCGGGCGGACCGCGCTTCTGGTCGATCCCGGCGTCGTCGTGGATCGCCGGGCTCGGCGGTCTGTGGGCCTTGCTGGCGGCGTGGCCGCGGCGGCCGCGCAGCGGCTAGGGCGCGGGGCGGCAACGGCAACGGCGACAGCAACAGCAACAGCAACAGCAAATCCCCCCTGGCCCCCCTTTTTCAAAGGGGGGAACAGCAAGAGCGAGGCGAACGGTACTTGTGGGGTAGGAGCGGCGCGAGCCGCGAACGCGAGCCCGCACCTGGCGGCGCGAACGGCCGGAGGCAGCGGCTGGCCCGCTGCCCCTCCTCTGCGAAGGGGCAGCGAAGCAGGGGCTAGCTGCCGCCGCTTACTTGCCGCCGCCGGCGCTGCCGGACCCGGCGGCCGGCGCGGCGACCGGTTTCGCGGCCGGCTTGCCGTCCGCCTTGGCTGCGGCGGCGAAATCGCCCGCCAGATAAACGCTGAGCTGCTCGGGCTTGAGGTGCTTGCGGATCGCCGCGTTGACCCGGTCGACGCTCAGCGCCTTCAGCGCGGCGTCGAAGTCGGCCGAGAACTGCATGGTGCGGCCGTAGAACAGGTTGCTGGCCAGGCCGGCGGCGATCGCGGCGTCGGAGGCGCGGGCCTGTTCGCGTTGGGTCAGCAGGCCGGACACCGCGTCGCGCAGTTCCTCGGCCTGGACGCCGTCGCGGACCAGGCGGCCGACTTCCTCGCGCATCGCCCGTTCGACCCGCTCCAGGTTCTCCGGCGCGGCGATCGCTTCCACCGACCAGTTGCCGGCGTCGTCGCGGCCGTCGCGGCTGGCGTCGGCGTCGATGTCGCTGCCGACGCCGTAGCTGAGGCCGTCGCGTTGGCGGATGCGGTCGGCCAGGCGCGATTTGATCGCGCCGCCGCCGAGGATGTAGTTGGCCGCGACCAGCGCCGGGTAGTCGGCGTCGGTGTCCTTGAGCGACAGGTTGGCGCGCGCCAGCAGCACGCCGTTGGGCTTGTCCGGGGTCTCGAAGCGGCGCTGTTCGGCGGCCACCGCGGTGTAGCCGGTGGCGATCGGCGCGAACGCCACCGGCGCGCGCCAGTCGCCGAACAGGCTCCGCAGCTGTTGCTTGAGCGCGGCCGGGTCGAAATCGCCGACCACGCTGATCTGGCCCTCGCTGCTGCCGTAGAAGTCGCGATGGAAGGCGCGCACGTCGGCCAGCTTCAGCGTCTTCAGCGCCGCCAGCGATTCGTCCAGGCTCAGCGCGCGCAGCGGGTGGCCGACCGGCCAGGGATCGAAGTGCTTGGCCATGGCCAGGCCGGCGATGCTGCCGGGCTCCTGGCGCGAGGCCTCCAGGCCGGTGATCGCCTGCAGCCGGTACTGCTCGAACTCGGCGTCCGGGTAGGTCGGCGTACGCAGCACCTGCGCCGCCAGGGCCAGCGCGTCGGCGAGCTGTTCGCGGCGCGTGCTCAGGTCGATGCGCGCCGACTGCAGGCTGCCGCCGACCCGCGCGGCGGTCTTGAGCGCGTCGAAGCGCTGGTCGATCTGTTCGCGGCTCAGGCCTTGCGCGCCGCGCATCATCAAGGCGCCGGCGACGCTGCCGGCGACCTCGCGCCCCTTCAGCGCCTCGACACTGCCGAAATTGAACGACGCGGTGACGCTGACCGTGCCGCCGCGGGTCTTCTTCGGCAGCAGGGCGAGCTTCAGCGAGCGCCCGTCGCCGGTGTCGACGACCACGGTTTCGGTGCGCGCCTGGATGTTGGCCGGCGTCGGTTCGAAATGTTCGCCGGCCGCGACCGCGGCCTGGCCGGTGTAGTCCTTCAACAAGGCCGCGGCGTCCGGCGCGGCCGGAATCTGCACGCGTTGCGCGCTCTGTGTGGGGACGAAGCGGCCGAAGGTGCGGTTGTCGGCGATCAGGTACTGGCGCGCGACCCGGTTGACGTCCTGCGCGGTGACTTTCTGCAAGGCGTCGCGCTCGTGGAAATACAGGCGCCAGTCGCCGTTGGCGACGGCGTCGGTCAGGCCGATCGCGACCGTGGACACGTTGGTGGAAGCCATCTCGTAGGCGTTGCGCATGCGCTGCTGCGCGGCTTCGACTTCGGCCGCGCTGACCGGCTGGCGCGCGATCTGTTCGATCTGCTCGAGCAGCGCCTGGCGGGCCTTGGCTTCGTCGCCGTCCTTGGGCAGCGCCGCGGTCGCGCTGAACAAGCCCGGGTCGCGCATGGTGTCGGCGCCGCCGCCGGCGCTGGCGGCCAGGCCGGTCTCGACCAGGGCCTTGTGCAGGCGGCCGCCCGGCACGTGGCCGAGCACGTCGCCGAGCACCGACAGCGCGGCGGTGTCGGCGTGGGTCGCGGCGGGGATGTGGTAAGCGGCCATCAGCAAGCGGATGTCGCCGACCCGGCGCACGGTGACCTCGCGTTCGCCGTCCTGGGCCGGCTCGACGGTATAGAACGGCCGCATCGGTTCGGCCGGACGCGGAATCGGCCCGAAGCGGCGGGCGATCGTCGCCAGCGCGGCGGCCGGATCGAAACGCCCGGCCAGCACCAGGGTGGCGTTGTCGGGACGGTACCAGGCGCGGTAGTAGGCCTGCAGGCGCTCGATCGGCACGCCTTCGACGTCGCTGCGCGCGCCGATGGTGCTGTTGCCGTAGTGGTGCCACAGGTAGGCGGTGGAACGCACCCGTTCGTACAGGGCCGCCGCCGGGCTGTTCTCGCGGCTTTCCATTTCGTTGCGGACCACGGTCATCTCGCTGTCGAGGTCCTTGCGGGCGATGTCGGAATGGACCATGCGGTCGGCTTCCAGGCCCAGCAGCCAGTCCAGGTTGGCGTCGTTGGCGGGGAAGCTGGCGAAGTAGTTGGTGCGGTCGAGCCAGGTCTCGGCGTTGAAGCCGATGCCGCGCTTCTTCATCTCGCCGGGGATGTCGCGATGGCTCGGCGTGCCCTTGAACAGCAGGTGTTCGAGCAGATGCGCCATGCCGGTTTCGCCGTAGTTCTCCTGCAGCGAACCGACCCGATAGATCAGGTTGGTGGTCACCGTCGGCTGGGTCGCGTCGGGGAACAGCAGCACGCGCAGGCCGTTGCCGAGCCGGTACTCGCAGATGCCCTCGACGCAGGGCCCGGGCTGGACGCCGGCGGGCAGCGGCGCCGGCGCGGCCGCGGCGGGACCGAAGGCGCAGGCCAGGGCCAGGGCGGCGGCGAGCAGGGCGGGGCGGGGCGAGGGCAAGAACGACGTCATGGATGCTTCCTGTGAACGGCGCCGGGCTGGGAGCGCCCGGCGCAATAGACGAAAATGGCCGCCGGACACTTCAGCTGCGATGCCCGGCCGCATGAACGATGCAATCAACTGTAAACCTCAGGCTCCCGTCGACGCCGGTGGCACATTGCCGGTGCTGTACATCGACGAGGTCCTGGCGGTTATCGACAAGCCGGCGGGGCTGATGGTTCACGACAGCGCGCTGGCGCGCGGCGAGACCGACTTCGTCGCCGACCGGCTGCGCGAGCAGTTCGGCCGGCCGATCTTCCTGGTCCACCGCCTCGACCGCGCCACCAGCGGCTGCCTGTTGCTGGCGTTCGAGCGCGAGGCGGCCTCGGCGCTGGGCAAGGTGCTGATGTCGCGCGAGGTCGAAAAGGACTATCTGGCGGTGTGCCGCGGCTGGCCGGGCGAGGAGGCGTTCGAGGTCGACCACGACCTCGACGGCGGCCCCGGCAAGCCGCTCAAGAAGCCGGCCCAGACCCGCTTCCAGGTGCTGGCGCGGACCGAGCTCGCGCTGCCTTCGGCGGGGTTTGCGACCTCGCGCTACGCCCTGTTGCGGGCGCAGCCGCTGACCGGGCGCTTCCGCCAGATCCGCCGCCACCTCAAGCACCTCTCGCATCACCTGATCGGCGACACCAGCCACGGCGACGGCCGCCACAACCGCCAGTTCCGCATGCTCGGCATCCATCGCATGCTGCTGCACGCGCAGCGGCTGGCGTTCGCCCATCCGCTGGACGGGCGCCGAATCGTGGCGTCGGCGCCGGTCGACGCCGAGTTCGCCAAGGCGCTGGCGCTGTTCGGCCTGGACGCGCCGCCGGAGTGAGCGCGGCGACGCGCGCTCAGTCGCCCTTGGCCGGCTTCGGCGGGGCCGGAGGCGCCGGCGGGGCGGGCGGCGCGTCGGGCACCGTCACCAGGATCGGTTCGTTGCCGTGGTCGTGGCCGGCGTGGTCGCCCGACGCGTCGATCATCGACTGCATGTCGCGCTGCAGGTCGCGTTGCAGGTCCTCGAACAGGCGCTTAAGCAAAGGCTGCATTTCCTGCATCGTCCGGCCCATCGCCAGCGGCATCTTTTCCAGGATGCTCTTGCCGGCCGGGGTGCGGTAGAAATCGATCATCGCCTGCACTTCGGAGGCTTCGAACACCTCGCCGTAGACCTTGCGGTAGATCGGCGCGACCTGCTTCCACTCCAGCAGTTTTTCGACCGAGGCCATCTGCTTTTCGGTGATCTTGGCCAGGCTGGCGCGCTGCTCGGCGGTGAGCCGGTCGCCGGCGGCGGCCTGGGCCATCATTTCGGCCGAGCCGCGCATCTGCTGCAGGATCTCGCGCTTCATGCGCTCGTAGTTCATCGACTCCATGAGCTGGTCGATCTGGGCGTCGCTCGGCCGCGCGGCCTGGGCCGGGGCGAGACAGAACGCGGCGCACAGGGCCGCGGCGAGCAGGGAACGGGACAGGCGCATCGGGCTTCCTCCATGAAAGAAGCCGGCATGGTCGGCGCCGCGCCGGACCGCGTCAATGCGCGGAGCATCGCTGCGGGCGGAGCGAGCCGGGCAGGGCGGGGCCGGACCGCGGCTTCGGGGCGGCGCGGCCGGGGCCGACCGAACGGGGTGGAACGGTCAGGTCAGGGCGACCGAGTCAGGCCGATCGAGTCAGGCCGACCGAGTCAGACCCGATCAGTCAGACGAGTCGGGCCAGGCCCGATCAAGGCCGGCTGCCGTCCTTGTAGATCACCTTCGGCCGCAGCGCGGAATTGTGCGCGGCGTTGAGCAGGTCGAGCAGGAAGGCCTGGCCGATCACCCGGCCCGGCTTCTGCGCCGGCCCGCTGCCGTAGCCGTAGGCGCCGCCGCGATTGCCGACGTCGTAGCCCTGCTGGCTCAGTTGCTGCATCACCCGCCGGCCTTCGGGGGTTTGCGCCAGCCGGGTCAGGGCCTGCAATTCGGACGGGCTGAGTTCGCCGTCGCGGCCGTCGTAGGGCAGGCTGGCGTAACCCTCGTCGCCGGGTTCCAGGTAGGCCGGCGCGGCGCCGTACCCGGCGGGCAGGGCGCCGGCATGGGCGGCGCTCTGCAGTTGCCGCGCAAGCGCGTTCTGCTGGCCCATGTACTGTTCGAGCACGCGCTGGTCGGTGGCGTTGGCGCGGCGCCCGACCATGGCCTCGGCCACCGCCTGGGCCGACTGGCGCATCTGTTGCTGGGCCTGCGGCGAGGCCATCGCGTCGACGTTGGCGGGGTCGTACTGGGCCCAGGCCGGGGCGGCGAGCGCGACGGCCAGGGCCGGCGCGAGCAGCGAAAACAGCAGGGGGCGCTTCATGCGGATGTCCTCCATCGACCGGTCCGGGCATGGTCCGCCTCCGTTCCGGCCCCGTCAACGACAGCGGTCGCAGTCGCCGCGGTACCGGCCGGCAACGTCAAGGCGCCGTCATCGGCGCGGTCGCGCGCCGGTCTACAATCGCCGGCGGAGGAACGCATGACGGCTCAGTCCATCACCATCCCCGAACAGGAGCTGGTCGAACGCTTCGTGCGCTCGACCGGCCCGGGCGGGCAAAACGTCAACAAGGTCGCCACCGCGGTGGAGCTGCGCTTCGATGTCGCGCAGTCGCCCACGCTGCCGGAGGCGGTGCGCGCGCGCCTGTTGGCCAAGCGCGACCGGCGCATGACCGGCGAAGGCGTGCTGGTGATCAGCGCCCAGCGTTTCCGCACCCAGGAACGCAACCGCGAGGACGCGCGCGAGCGCCTGGCGGCGTTCGTCGACAGCGGCCTGCGCGCGCCCAAGCCGCGCATCGCCACCAAGCCCAGCCGCGCCGCCAAGGAGCGCCGGCTCGGGGCCAAACGCGAGCGCGGCGCCACCAAGCGCGAGCGTTCGCAACGCAGTTGGGATTGAAGGAGAGCCGCGCGCGCATGTCCGCCGACCGAACCGCCACGGACGACATCGTCCCGCCGCTGCCGCCGAACGTGCCGCGGGTTCCGCCCAACCGGCTGACCCGCTGGATCGGCCGCAGCATCCTGCGCCTGGGCGGCTGGCGCATGATCGGCCAGTTCCCCGACGTGCCGCGCGCGGTGCTGATCGGCGCTCCGCATTCGTCCAACTGGGACGGCGTGTGGGGCTTCGCGGCCAAGGCCGCGCTGGGCCTGGACGTGAAGATCATCGCCAAGGAATCCCTGTTCCGGGTCCCGGGGCTGGGCTGGCTGTTGCGCCGGCTGGGGGTGATTCCGATCAACCGCAGCGCCGCGCACGGGGTCATCGACCAGGCCACGGCGATGATCCGCGGCGCCGAGAAGTTCTGGCTCGGCATCGCCCCGGAGGGCACGCGCAAGGCGGTCGAGCGCTGGAAGGCCGGGTTCTGGAAGATCGCCAAGGCCGCCGACGTGCCGGTGATTCCGGCCTATTTCCACTATCCGGACAAGGTCATCGGGATCGGCCAGGAGTTCCACCTGGGCGAGGACATGGAGGCGGACATGCGCCGCATCCGCGACTGGTACAAGCCCTGGCAGGGCAAGCACCACGGCACCACCTGAGCGCGCGGCGCGGCGATCCGCGCTTCAGCGGCGCCGGCGCGCGGGCGGCCTGGCGTCGGCCGGATCGGCCGGCGGCAGTTGCTGGCGCAGGTCGTGCAGGGTCGAGGCGATGTGCGCGGTCAGCAGTTCCGCCACCCGCGTCGCGTCGCGCGTCAGCCAGGCCTCGAGGATGGCGCGGTGTTCGCTCGCCGCGCGCGCTTCGCGGCCTTCCGGTTCCAGGTGCTTGCGCACATAACGCTCGGCCAACACCTGCAGGCGCTCGACCAACTGCGCGGTGATCGCGCGCCCGCCCGGCCGCACCAGGCTCAGGTGGAACTGGCGGTTGTAGACCACCGCGCTGCGCACGTCCGCATCGGAAGCCGATTCCAACGCGGCCAGCGCGGCGCGCGCGGCCTCGTGTTCGTGCTCGCCGGCGTCGCGACAGGCGTCCGCGGCCGCATCGGGTTCGATCTTCAGCCGCAGCGCGAAAACTTCCTCGGCCTCGATCGCGGTCAGCGCCGGGACGAAGAAACCGCGGTTGGGGTGCGAGCGCAACAGGCCCTGTTCCTCCAGCCGGCCCAGCGCCTCGCGCAGCGGGATCTTGCTGATGCCGAGTTCCTCGGCCAGCAATTCCTGGCGAATCGGCGCCAGCGGCGGAATCTGGGTGGAAAGAATCCGTTCGCGCACCACTTCGAAGGCTTGGTCGGACAGCGAACGCGGGACGATGCTCATCGCCGCAGTCTAACCAAGCGCCCGACGCGCCGGCACGCCCGCGCCGGCGCGCGCCGCCGGCCTGGCGCGGGCGCATTCCGGGCCGGCCGGTACGGTGCGCGCTCGGCCCGACGGCGGCGGATTGCCGTTCGTCGGCGCGGCCACGGCGGCTCGACCGCGGTCACGGAAATCCTCGCCATCTGCTCATACCGTATACGGTATACCGATTAGCACGCGTTCGTGACGGCTTCATGGCCGTGGCGGCCACGCCTTCGGTCGACCGGGTCAGGGGGCCCGGCCTTGCCGCAATCCGCTGCGCCGGCGCCATCGCGCCGGAGCCGGCGCGCGGCCGGCCGGAACCCGTTCGTCCACCGCGCCCCGCCTGCCTCCAGCGCCCTGCCCATTCCCGGCGGCCCCGCCCGCCGGGCCGGGCGCCGTCGCGCCCGCGTTGCCGTCGGACCGTTCCCCCGCAGCGGGCGCGCGTCGCCCGTCGATCCCTACGACGCAGGAGAGATGCCCACCACCGATCGCCGTTCTCGCCATGCCCCCGGCGGTGTCCTCGGCTGCGCGTTCGCGCAGCGGCGCCGCCGCCCATCCTGAGAGGAGATATGCGATGTCTTACGCACCCAAGCCGCGACCGACCCATGCCCTGTTGATCGGGCTGGCGGTCGCCGCCGTCAGCCTGTTGAGTTTCGCCCTGCCGTGGCAGGCCGCACCGGCGCCCTCGTCGCCGCAACTGGCAGGCGCGCCGGTCTCGACGCTGGCCTCGGCGCGCGCGCCGGCGCTGCGCTCGCCCGGCCGCAAGAGCCCGAGCACCGAACGCCAGATCTACGGCGAGCACCGCCAGCCGCTGGCGCTGGACCCGGCCCGGCGCGCGCCGCAGCAACCGCAGCTGCTGCAGCCCGACGACGGCGCCTACGACCTGGCCGATCACGGCCGCGATCTGTTGCAGCGGCCGTCGCTGCAGGCCAGCGCGAAACGGCTGGCCAAGGCCGCCTGCGACCCGAACGGCTTCGCCGCGCTCAGCGGCAACGCCCTGGTCGCCGCGGTCAAGGCCGCCGACAGCGATTGCATCAACGCCCTGTTCGGCCTCAGCGGCAGCGTCGCCTACGGCACTTTCCGCGAAGCGCAGATGATCACGATCGCCAACGCGCTGACCGCGTCGGCGCAGCGCTACGACGGCACCAACGCCGACAGCACCCTGCAACTGGTGCTGTTCCTGCGCGCCGGCTACTACGTGCAGTACTACGACAGTTCGGTCGGCAGCTACGGCGCGGCCCTGCAGGCCGCGATCCGTCCGGCCCTGGACGCCTTCGCCGGCAACGCCCAGTTCGGCCGGGTCGACGACGTGCACGGCGAAACTCTGGCCGAGTACGTGACCCTGATCGACAGCGCGATCGAGAACGCGCGCTATCTGTACGTGGTCAAGCGCCTGCTCGCCGCCTACGACAGCAGCTACAACGCGCACTACTGGATGAAGGTGGCGGTCAACAACGCCTACAACGTGACCTTCCGCGGCCACCAGGACCCGGCGTTCCGCGCCGCGGTGCAGGCCGACTCGTCCATCGTCGAATCGCTGTACGGCTTCGCCGACCGCCACTTCGCCCGGCTGAGCCAGCCCGAGGCCTATCTGGTCGCCAACGCCGGCCGCGAGCTGGGCCGCTTCCTGCAGTACGACGGCAGCCTCAAGACCCTGGTGCGGGCCCGGGTCAAGGCGCTGCTCGACCGCAGCGCGGTGACCGGCCCGACCGCACGGCTGTGGGTCGGGGTCGGCGAAATGGCCGATTACTACGACCGCGGCAACTGCAGCTACTTCGGCCTGTGCGACTTCAAGGCCCGGGTCGAGGCCGCCGCGCTGCCGCTGCGCCACACCTGCAGCAGCACCCTGCGCATCCGCGCCCAGGCGATGAGCGCGACCGAGTTCGGCGAAACCTGCAGCATCGTCGCCGGCCAGGAGAACTACTTCCACCAGGCCCTGGGCACCAACCGCACGCCGGTCGCCAACGACCAGAACGCGGCCCTGGAAATGGTGGTGTTCGACAGCAGCGACGACTACGGCATCTACGCCGGGGCGATCTTCGGCATCGACACCAACAACGGCGGCATGTACCTGGAGGGCAACCCCGCCCAGGCCGGCAACCAGGCCCGCTTCATCGCCCACGAAGCCGACTGGGTGCTGCCGCGCTTCGAGATCTGGAACCTGACCCACGAATACGTCCACTACCTCGACGGCCGCTTCGACATGCACGGCGATTTCAACGCCGCGATGTCGCAGAAGACCGTGTGGTGGGTCGAAGGCCTGGCCGAGTACATGTCGTTCTCGTACCGCAACCTGGCCAACACCGCGGCGCAGCAGGAGGCCGCACGCGCGACCTATGCCTTGAGCCGGGTCTACGGCAACGACTACAACAGCGGCCAGAACCTGGTCTATCGCTGGGGCTATCTGGCGGTGCGTTTCATGTTCGAAAAGCGCCGCGAGCAGGTGAACGCGATCCTCGGCTACTTCCGTCCCGGCAACTACACCGGCTACGCCGGTTACATGGGCAGCATCGGCAGCGGCAACGACGCCGCCTTCCGCGCCTGGCTGCCTTGCGTCGCCGAGCCTGACGGGGCCGGCTGCGGCGGCACCCCGAACCAGGCGCCGACCGCCTCGTTCACCGCGCTCGCCAGCGGGCTGGGCGTGCGCTTCAGCGACGGCTCCGCCGATCCGGACGGGCGCGTGGTCGCCTGGCAATGGAGCTTCGGCGACGGCAGCGGCTCGACCGAGCAGCATCCGAGCAAGACCTACGCCGCCGCCGGCAGCTACACCGTTACCCTGACCGTCACCGACGATCGCGGCGCCACCGCCAAGGCGGTGCGCACGGTCGCGGTCGCCGAGCCGGGCCTGCCCGAATGCGCCGGCGCCGACACCCGCCAGCTCGACCGCAACTGCGCGCGCAGCAACGTCGCCGCGACGGCCGGCAACTACGCGTACTTCTATCTGTACGTTCCGGCGGGCACGCCGCAACTGCGCATCGAGGTGGCCGGCGGCAGCGGCAACGCCGATCTGTACGTCAACACCAACGGCAGCTGGGCGACGCGCAGCGCGCACAACTATCGCTCGACCCAGGCCGGCAACGCCGAAACCCTGACGGTGCCCAATCCGCCGGCCGGCTATGTGTATGTGAGCCTGTACGCCGCGAGCGGCTTCAGCGGCGCGCGCATCGGCGTGCGCTATTGATCGTCGCGACGGCGATCGTCGCTTGAACCATGAGGCGGCGGGAGCGCGAGCTCCCGCCGCTTTTCGTTTCAGCGATCGGATTGCCCGGTGGCGTAGTAATCCGCGCGCTCGAACAGCGCCGGCTGGATCAGTTCGGTGAAGGCGCGCGCCTGCGGCGACAGGTACTTGCCCTTGCGCACCACCACGCCGTAGCTGCGCGAAGGGAAGTACTCGGCCAGCGAACGCACGCACAGCCGCGCGCGGTCGGCCTCGGTCAGGCAGATCGCGGTGACGATGCTGATCCCCAGTCCCATCGCCACGTACTGCTTGATCACTTCCCAGCCGCCGACTTCCAGCGCGACCGTGTACGGCACCCGGTTCTGCTGGAACACCAGGTCGACCATGCGGTAGGTGGTCAGGCGCTGCGGCGGCAGGATCAGGCCGTAGGGGCTGAGGTCCTGCAGGCTGACCCGGTCGAGTTGGGCCAGCGGATGCTTGCGCGGCGCGATCAGCATCGGTTCGAAGCGATACACCGGCGCGTAGCTGAGGTCGCCGGGCACATCGAGCATCGAGCCCACCGCCAGGTCGACCCCATCCGAGCGCAGCAGGTCCAGGCCGCCGGCGCCGGTGACGTTGTGCAGGGTCAGGCGCACCTCCGGATGGGAGGCGCGGAAGGCTTCGACGATCTTGGGCAGCAGGTAGAGGATGGTCGAACTGCCGGCGGCGACGTTGAGCTCGCCGGCGTCGAGGCCGCGGATCCGCTCGCGGAAGGTGCCGTCCAGGGCGTCCAGGCCTTCGACCAGGGGCCGGGCCAGTTCGTACAGCTCCTCGCCCTCGCGGGTCAGCGCCACCCGGCGCCCGCTGCGCTCGAGCAGGCGCACGCCCATCTCGCGTTCCAGCGCCTGCAACTGCAGGGTCACGGCCGGCTGGCTCAGATAAAGCGCCTCAGCCGCACGTGAGACCGACCCCAGACGCGCCGTTTGGCAGAACGCGCGCAGCGGCTTGAGCCGATCGCTTTTGTAAGCGAATCGCGGACTTAGGGTTCGGGGCGGTGTCATGTGACAGTCAAGTATAATTTCTTCAAATGATATGCATTGAAAAAACTTGATTGTCAAATACAACACGCCGGCGCATGGTCGGGGGCGTCGGGTCGGCTCGTCGGGAGCGGCCCTCTCCCCCAGGAGTCGCACCATGTCGGCAGTGATCGCGCAGTGGCAGGACCCCCATCCCCAGCAACGGTCGCCGGGCGACGGCATCGAACTGACCGCCGTCGTGGCCGGTCAGGAGTCGCTGCTGACCCCGGCCGCCCTGGAGTTCCTCGCCGGCCTGCACCGTAGCTTCGAGCCGGCGCGCCAGGCCCGCCTGGCCGCGCGCCGCGAGCGCCAGGCCTATTACGACGCCGGCGGCCTGCCGGACTTCCGCGCCGACACCGCGCAGATCCGCAACGGCCAGTGGCGGGTCGCGCCGCTGCCGGCCGCGCTGCTCGACCGCCGGGTCGAGATCACCGGCCCGGTCGACCCGAAGATGGTCATCAACGCGCTGAACTCCGGGGCCAAGGTCTACATGGCCGACTTCGAGGACAGCACCTCGCCGACCTGGGCCAACCTGCTGACCGGCCAGCGCGCGCTGCGCAAGGCGGTCGCCGGCACCCTGGACTGGATGGCGCCCGACGGCGCCAAGCACTACACCCTCAAGCCGTTCGAAGAGCAGGCGGTGCTGATGGTGCGCCCGCGCGGCTGGCACCTGGACGAGAAGCATGTGCGCATCGACGGCGCGGCCATGTCCGGCAGCCTGTTCGACCTGGGCCTGTTCGCCTTCCACAACGCCAAGGCGCTGGCGGCGCTGGACCGCGGCCCCTACTTCTACCTGCCCAAGCTGCAGTCGATGGAAGAGGCGCAGCTGTGGAACGAGGTGCTCGACCGGGTCGAGGCCGAGCTCGGCCTGGCGCCGGGCCAGATCAAGGTCACCGTACTGATCGAGACCTTGCCGGCGGTGTTCGAGATGGACGAGATCCTGCACGCGCTGCGCACCCGCATCGCCGGCCTCAACTGCGGCCGCTGGGATTACGTGTTCTCCTACCTCAAGACCTTCCGCGCGCACCGCGACAAGGTCCTGCCCGAGCGCGGCCAGGTCACCATGACCCAGCCGTTCCTGCGCGCCTATTCCGAACTGCTGATCCAGACCTGCCACAAGCGCGGCGCGCACGCGATGGGCGGGATGGCGGCGCAGATTCCGATCAGCGGCGACGAGGCCGGCAACGAGGCCGCGCTGGCCAAGGTCCGCGCCGACAAGCTGCGCGAGGTCACCGCCGGCCACGACGGCACCTGGGTCGCGCATCCGGCGCTGATCCCGCTGGCGATGCGGATCTTCGACGAGCGCATGCCGACCCCGCACCAGCAGCACGTGCTGCGCGAGGACGTGCTGATCATCCGCGACGACCTGATCAAGCCCTGTCTGGGCACGGTCACCCGCGCCGGTTTCGAAGGCAACGTCGAGGTCTGCGTGCGCTACCTGGCGGCCTGGCTGGAAGGCAACGGCTGCGTGCCGATCCATTGGCTGATGGAAGACGCCGCCACCGCCGAGATCGCCCGCACCCAGCTGTGGCAGTGGCTGCACGCCGGCGGGCTGTTCCTCGACGACGGCACCCCGATCGATTTCGCCCTGCTCGAACGCGCCCTGATCGGCCTGCCGAGCAAGCTCGCCGAGCGCATGAAGCTGCCGGGCGGCTCCAAGCTCGACGAAGCCATCGCGATGCTCGACCGCCTGACCCACGCCGACACCCTGGAAGAGTTCCTGACCCTGCCGGCCTACGAACGCATCGACTGATCCCCGCTTCAGGGGTAGGAGCGGCGCGAGCTGCGACCGCGATACCGCAAGCGCATCGCGAGTCCGAGGTCGCGGCTTGTGCCCGAAGGCGATCCCTGTAGGACGCCGCTCCCGCCCAGTTTCCCATCACGCCCCCACGTCACCAGACCCAACGTAAGGAATCGAAGTCATGAGCCACACGCTGCCGACCGCCGACCAACTCCGCCACGATTGGGCGACCAATCCGCGCTGGGCCGGCATCACCCGCCCGTACTCGGCCGAGGACGTGGTGCGCCTGCGCGGCACCGTGCCGGTCGAACACTCCATCGCCAAGCTCGGCGCCGCCAAGCTGTGGAACTACCTGCAGACCGAGGACTTCATCAACGCCCTCGGCGCGCTGACCGGCAACCAGGCCATGCAGCAGGTCAAGGCCGGACTCAAGGCGATCTATCTGTCGGGCTGGCAGGTCGCCGCCGACGCCAACATCGCCGGCGAGATGTACCCCGACCAGTCGCTGTACCCGGCCAACTCGGTGCCGCAGGTGGTGCGCCGGATCAACAACACCCTGCTGCGCGCCGACCAGATCCAGTGCTCGGAAGGCAGCGGCGAAGTCGACTTCCTGCAGCCGATCGTGGCCGACGCCGAAGCCGGCTTCGGCGGCGTGCTCAACGCCTTCGAGCTGATGAAGGGCATGATCGAGGCCGGCGCTTCGGGCGTGCACTTCGAAGACCAGCTGGCCTCGGTCAAGAAGTGCGGCCACATGGGCGGCAAGGTGCTGGTGCCGACCCGCGAAGCGGTCGAGAAGCTGGTCGCCGCGCGCTTGGCCTCCGACGTGATGGGCGTGCCGACCCTGATCGTCGCCCGCACCGACGCCGAAGCCGCCGACCTGCTGACCGCCGACATCGACTCCAACGACCAGCCCTTCACCACCGGCGAGCGTACCGTCGAAGGCTTCTACAAGACCCGCAACGGCCTGGATCAGGCGATCAGCCGCGGCCTGGCCTACGCGCCCTACGCCGACCTGGTGTGGTGCGAGACCGGCAAGCCGGACCTGGAATTCGCGCGCCAGTTCGCCGAGGCCATCCACGCCAAGTTCCCGGGCAAGCTGCTGGCCTACAACTGCTCGCCGAGCTTCAACTGGAAGAAGAACCTGGACGACGCCACCATCGCCAAGTTCCAGAAGGAAATCGCCTCCTACGGCTACAAGTTCCAGTTCATCACCCTGGCCGGCTTCCATTCGCTGAACTACTCGATGTTCAACCTGGCGCACGGCTATGCGCGCCGGCAGATGAGCGCCTTCGTCGAATTGCAGGAGGCCGAGTTCGCCGCCGCCGACAAGGGCTTCACCGCGGTCAAGCATCAGCGCGAGGTCGGCACCGGCTACTTCGACGCGGTGACCCAGACCATCCAGGGCGGGCAGTCCTCGACGGTGGCGCTGAAGGGCTCGACCGAGGAAGAGCAGTTCCACGACGGCGCCAAAGTCGCGGCCTGAGGCCGCAGGCCGGACCGATCGCGGCGGCGTTGCGGCGCCGCCGCCCCCGAGGGCCCCACGCGGGGCCCTCGTCTTTTGCGCCGCGCGGCATCATCGTTCCCGCTCCCTCTCGCCGCGTCTTCTCCTGGATCCTGTAGGAGCGGCGTCCCACAGGGATTTCCTTCGGTCATGAGCCGCGACCACGGAACGCGCAGAAGATCCAAGGCCGACGCCATAGATCGAAACCCAAAACCATCGCCCCGATCTCGCCACGTCTTTGTCCTGCGCCCTTGTAGGAGCGGCGTGAGCCGCGACCAAGGGACGCGCAGAAAATCCAAGGCCGACGCTAGCGATCGAAACTTGAAACCGTCGCCGCGATCTCGCCGCGCCTTCGTCCTGCGCCCCCTGTAGGAGCGGCGCAAGCCGCGACCGCGTTCTTACGGTCTCGCGCCGTTTGTGGTTCGAAGGTTTCTAAGGCTTCGAAGCTCTAAAGCTCCAAAGCTCCAAAGCTCCAAAGCAAAGCTTCCGTCCGCAAGCGGCCGGGTCACTTTCTTTGTCCAAGGCGACAAAGAAAGTAACCAAAGAAAACGCCATGGCTGTTTCGAATCAAAAGCCACTATGGGACGTGGTTTGCGCAGGGCTGCTCCGCACAGGCCATCCCTGGCCTGGCTGCGCACGGGCCGCATCCGTGCGGCCCGCCCTTCGGGGCTTCAGGGCGTTCTCGCGAGGTCGAAGCTCCGCCAAGCTCTTTACGGCAACGGCAACGGCAACGGCAACGGCAACGGTGAGCGCCATCTTGGCGTCATCCTTGGGCACAGGCCGAGATCGGTCGGCCCGGTCGCGGGTAGCCGGCAGCGGGGCGGGGGCCCGGTTCGCCGCGGCCGTCGCGGTCCCGCTACGACTAATTAACTAGGGCGCCCGCGAGCCGGCCCGGTGCGGACCCGCGCGTCGTCGGGCGTCCTGAACGGGCGACCGTCCTTGCCGTCGGGCTTGGCCGGAGGCCGGTCCAATGAATAGGCCGGCACATGTCCGCCGACGGTGCGCGGCGGCTCGCCGGGTTGCGTCGCTGCAACATGCGTCCGCCGTGGGCGCCGTGCCATCATGGCGCCGCGGCGATCGGGCCTGCGCCCTCGGCAGAGCGCTGGCCGATCCGGCCGGTGCACGGCGTTAGCCGTTCAGACCAGGTGCTATCCTGCCGCTGTGGCCCCACAGGACGCGGGGTGTGGGGAGATCGGGATGAATCGCGACGTGACGGTGCCGACGATGGCCCGTGAGACCGACAATACGATGACGACCGCGGCGCCGACGGACGCGGCGACGGCCGTCCTCACGCCCGGCGAATTCGAATTGTTCGCCGAGATCGGCCGCCCGCGCCGGGTCGAGGCCGGCCAGGTCGTGTTCCGCCGCGGCGAGCTCGGCACCACCATGTTCGTGATCGCCCGCGGCGCGGTCCTGCTGGACTTCGGCGACGACCTGGTGACCAAGCGCCTGGGCGTGCGCGAGTTCTTCGGCGAGCTCGGCCTGCTGATCGGCGACCACGCCCGCAGCGCCGACGCCATCGCCGCCACCGACGGCCTGCTGGTCGAACTGCGCCACGAGGAGTTCCAGCGCCTGGTCGATCGCGACCCGGCCCTGGTCTCGCATTTCCTGCGCCGCGCGATCATGCGCGTGGTGCTCAACGAGCAAAGCCTGATCCGGCGCCTGCGCCGGCGCAACCAGGACCTGGAGGCCGCGCTCGACAGCCTGTACGCGACCACCCACCAGCTCAACCAGACCGAAGAACTGGTCCGCACCGACGACCTGACCGGGCTGTACAACCGCCGCGGCCTGACCCTGCATCTGCAGGAAAGCCGCGCCCTGGGCATGCCGGAGACCATGGGCCTGATCCTGGTCGACTGCGACCGCTTCAAGCAGGTCAACGACGACCACGGCCACCTGGCCGGCGATCGGGTCCTGCAGAGCGTGGCCAATATCCTGCGCTCGGTGGCCGGGCCGGAGGACATCGCCTGCCGCCTCGGCGGCGACGAGTTCTGCCTGCTGGTGGCCGCCTCGACCCGCCAGGACGTCATGCGCTTCGCCGAGTTCATCGTCGCGACCGTGCACGGCCTGCTGGATATCCCGCAGTCGCCGCCGACGATCTGCCCGGTCAGCGTCGGCGCCTGCCTGGTCAGCGCCAAGTACGATTGGAACGATTGGTATGCGCACGCCGATGGCGCGCTGTATCAGGCCAAGCGCCTGGGCGGCAATCGGGTGCATTGGCAGGATGCCGAACTGACGCCGGCCTGAGCCATCGTCGACAAGGATGCCGTTGATGAACGACGCCCACCGCCCGAACCCCGACGGGCCGCAGCTGCGGACCCTGTTGCTGACCGACCTGTGCGATTCGACCACCCTGGTCGAACGGCTCGGCGACGGCCCGGCGGCGGGTCTGTTCCGCGAGCACGATCGCCTGGTGCTGCAGCTGCAGCAGCGTTGGCGCGGGCGCTTGATCGACCGCTCCGACGGCCTGTTGCTGCTGTTCGAGCGCCCGATCGACGGCCTCGGCTTCGCCCTGGACTACGCCCGCGGCCTGCGCGAGCTCGGCGCCAGCCGCAAGGTCGAGCTCAAGGCCCGCGCCGGCCTGCACGTCGGCGAGGTGCTGACCTGGCGCAACAGCGACGAGGCGGTGCGGGTCGGGGCCAAGCCGGTCGAAGTCGAGGGACTGGCCAAGCCGATGGCGGGGCGGTTGATGGCGACCGCGCGGCCGGGGCAGATCCTGCTCTCGGCGGTGGCCGAGCCGCTGGCCCATCGCGCCGCGCGCGAGCTGGGCGAGCGCGGCCAGCAACTGCTGTGGAAATCGCACGGCCGCTGGCGCTTCAAGGGCGTGCCCGAGCCGCAGGAAATCTACGAGGTCGGCGAGCCCGGGATCGCCCCGCTGCGCGCGCCGCCGAACGGGCCCAAGGCCTGGCGCGACATCCCGCTGTGGCGGCGCCCGGCGGCGCTGGCGGCGGAGCTCGCGGTGCTGGCGGTGATCGGCACCGGCATCTGGTTCGCGACCCGGCCGCAGCCGGCGATCGCCTTCAACCAGCGCGACTGGGTGGTGGTCGGCGACCTGCGCAACCTGACCGGCCAGAGCGTGCTCGACGATTCGCTGGAGCAGGCGTTCCGGATCAGCCTGGAGCAGTCGCGCTACGTCAACGTGCTGTCCGACCTCAAGGCGCGCGACACCCTCGACCGCATGCACCGCAAGCCGGACACCGTGCTCGACCGCTCGATCGCCTCGGAGATCGCGCTGCGCGACGGCGCGCGCGCGGTGATCCTGCCGACCGTGGCCGAAGTCGGCGGACGGGTGCGGGTCAGCGCCGAGGTCATCGATCCGCACACCCAGACCACGGTCTACGCCGAATCCGCCGACGGGGTCGGCGCGGCCTCGGCCCTGGCCTCGATCGACGAGGTCACCACCGCCCTGCGCGGCAAGCTCGGCGAGGCGCTGAAGAACATCGAGAAGGATTCCGAGCCGCTGCCCAAGGTCGCCACCGGCAACCTCGACGCGCTGCGCGCCTACGCCCTGGGCGCCAAGGCGTACGCGCATCGCCAGTTCGACGACGCTCTGCAGTACTTCCAGCGCGCGGTCCAGATCGACCCCAATTTCGCCCTCGCCCACATGGGCGTGATGCGGGTATACGTCAGCAACGCCGACACCGACGCGGCGCGGCCGTACCTGGAGAAGGCCCAGCAGCTGCGCGACCACCTGACCCCGCGCGAGGCGATGTACCTGGACGCCTGGGCCGCGGAATTCGGCCCGAAGCCCTCGCGCAACGCGCCGCAGAAGTGGCGGATGCTGGCCGAGTTCTATCCCGACTACTTCGCCGGCCGCTACCAGTACGCCTGGTCCGAGTTCCTGGCCAACGATTTCAAGGACGCGCTTGCGGCGACCACCGCGGCCACCGCGCCGCAGGAGCCGCTGCGCAACGTCGCCTTCGAACTGGCCGGCCGCGTGCACCTGTCGCAGGAACGCTACGCCAAGGCGATCGAATCGTTCAAGCAGGCCGAGGCCAGCGGCCATTACCCGCCCAACCGCCGCCATGCCGCCGCGTTGGCGGCGATGCGCCGCTTCGACGAGGCCAACCGGATCCTCGACGGGCTCACCGCCGACGGCGATATCGGCTCGGCCAACCTGACCGTGCAGTTCGAGCGCATCTCCGTCGCCCTCGATCAGAACGACCTGGCCCGCGCGCGCGAGCTGTCGCGCAAGGCGGCCGAGGCGGCGCGCGACGCCGGCCCGCTGGTGCGGCATCCGATCCGCTTCACCGACTTGCTGGTGCGCAGCGTGTCCGGCCAGAACCGGCCCAGCGCCAGCGAGATCGAACAGTTCGCCCAGGGCGTGCTCAACGATGCGGCCAAGCCCGGCAGCGCCGACCAGGACGATTTCTCGGTGATCGCGCTGGCGGCGGTGCGGCTGGCGCAGCGCCAGGGCGAGCGCGCCGTGGCCGAACGCCTGTTGCCGCGGGTGGCCGGGCTGGTCGACGCCAGCGGCAACGTCCAGTCGCAGAAGCTGCTGCGGGTCGCCTACGCCGAACAGGCGCGCCTGGGCGGCGATCCGCAGCGCGCGGTGCGCGAGTTGCGCGCCCTGCTCGACGACAGGGAGCCGTTCCAGGCCCGGGTCGCCTTGCGCGATGCCTTGCTCGCGGCCGGCCGCAGCGACGAGGCCGCGCGCGAGAACCAGTGGATCGCCGAGCACCGCGGCCGCGCCTACGCCGAACCGTTCGGCGGCCAGGTCTTCGTGGCGATGAACGTCGCCGACGCCGCGCGCGCGCAACGCGAATCGGCGCGCACCGTGGCGGTGATCAAGGTGACCGCGCCGATGGCTGCGGCCGGTTGAAACCGGAACGACGGCTTTCGCCGCCGGCGCGGGCCGGGGCCCGGCTTCGCGGCGTGCGCTACGGCGTAGCGGAACAGGGCGGTTCCGTCGCGGCGGCGGGCTCCCCGGCCCGGCGCCGCGCGGAATCGCCGGACGCGGCTTAGCTCAGTACGCTGCCGCCGCCCGAGCCGACGGCGCCGCCGGCGGTGGCCTGGACCTGGCCGAACTCGAGCACGAACACCACGGTGTGGGTACCGGCCGAGGTGAAGTAGTCGCGCAGCACGTCGCGCGAGGCCTGCAGTTCTTCCTTGCTCGCCAGCATGCTGACGTTGAGGCAGCTGCCGCCGGCCAGCGCGGCTTCGCTTTGCAGCGGCGCCAGGCCGAGGCTTTGCAGCGCACCCTCGGGATTGCTGGCGAAGCTTTGCCGAAACTGGTCGTCCGAGCTCAGCAGATCGAGCAACTTGTCGGCGACTTCGGGCGCCAACGGCGGATGCCCGGGCTGGCCGTTGTTTTCGATAGACATCTGTTTCCCCTTGTGAAGACCCGGCTTGGGCCTGTCTGCGGCGGAATTTATCTCTGATGTGGAGCGGCGAACAACCTTTACGCTCCACTGAGCAGTCACGCGAAAGCGCTGGAGGGTCGGCCAATCGCGTTCCGATGAACGCGTTCAGCTAGCTGCCTGCGGCATCGCCCGGCATCATGGCGCCTGCCGGCGCGATACGCGCGCCGCGGACGCCGCCTCGCGGCGCTCCTTCTACGACTCGGGGCGTTCATGCGCATTCGCCGTTGCAGCGTGCTGTTCCTGGAGCCGCGCGAAGACGTGGCTTTCGATCTGTCGTCGCTGCTGTCCGGCGGCGCCGGACTGGCGCGGCGACGGCGCTGGCTGGCGCTGGCCGCGCATCTGGACGGCGAGACCGAGATCGACGCGGCGCAGCGCGAACTGCTCGGCCGGATCGGCCCGGGCGAATGGGTCGACGCGGCGGCCTTCGACGCCGACGCCGCGACCCTGGCGCGACTGCTGGAGGCCGGCCTGGTGCTGAGCGACGGCGACGAGCCGGCGCGCGCGGCCTGGCGCGAACGCGACGAACGCCTGCGTGCGGCGTACTGGTGGCCGGCCGCGGCGATGATGCACCGGCTGGCGCGCTGGCAGGGCCTGGACAGCGTCGGCGCGATGGAGGCCAACGAACTGCACACCGCGCCGGATCTGCGGCGCAAGCTCGGCGCGCCGCCGCCGCACGCGCCGTCGCGCGCCGATGCCGGGCCCAGGCTGGCCTTGCCGCGCGCCGGCGATACCGATTTCGACCGCCTGCTCGCCCAGCGCGCGACCTGCCGCAACTTCGACCCCGCGCGGACGCTGAGCCGCGAGCTGTTCGCGCATATGCTGCAGCGCGTGTTCGCCGCGCAATCGATGGTCGCGGTCGCCGACGACACGGTGTTCCTCAAGAAGCACTCGCCCTCCGGCGGCGGCCTGCATCCGACCGAGGCCTATCTGATCGTGCAGCGCGTCGACGGCATCGCGCCGGGGCTGTACCACTACCACCCGGTCGATCACGCGCTGGAACCCTTGCCGGCGCCGGACGGCGAGCTGCACCAGTTCGCCCTGCGCGCCCTGGCCGGACAGCATTGGTTCGCCGATGCCGCGGCGATGGCGGTGCTGACCCCGCGCTACGCGCGCAGCTTCTGGAAGTACCGGTACCACGCCAAGGCCTACCGCGCCCTGCTGCTGGACAGCGGTCACCTGTCGCAGACCCTGTACCTCAGCGCGACCGAACTCGGCCTGGGCGCCTTCGTCACTGCGGCGATCAACGAGGTCGACATCGAGCAGGCCTTCGGCCTGGATCCGCTGGTCGAAGGGCCGCTGGCGATCTGCGGCTTCGGCTGGCGCGGCGAGCGCATGCGCAACACCGAGTTCGATCCCAGCGGCGCGATCTGGCCGCGGCCGGCGCGGTAGCGGTCGCGCGCAGGCGTCGCGCGCGGGTCGGCCAAGCGCGGCCAGGACGACGCCATGGCCGCGGTGGCATGCTGGGCCTCCCGTTACGACAGGTGCGACGCGCATGTGGCCCGACCGCCGTATCCAGGACTTGTTCGGCATCGAACTGCCGATCGTGCAGGCGCCGATGGCCGGGTCGAACCTGGCCGAGCTGGCGATCGGCGCCGCCCGGGCAGGGGCGCTCGGTTCGCTGCCGTGCGCGACGCTGAGCGTCGAGCAGGCGCTGGCGCAATGCCGGCAGGTGCGCGAGGCGACCGCTGCGCCGCTGAACCTCAATTTCTTCTGCCATCGCCCGCCCGCAGCGGACCCGGCGCGCGAGGCGGCCTGGCGCGAACGCCTGGCCGGCTATTACCGCGAATACGGCCTGGCCCCGTCGCTGCCGACGACGCCGTCGAGCCGGGCGCCGTTCGACCCGGCGTATTGCGAGCTGGTCGAGCAGGTGCGGCCGCAGGTGGTCAGCTTCCACTTCGGCCTGCCGGCGCCGCCGCTGCTCGAACGCGTGCGCGCGACCGGCGCGCGCATCGTGTCCTCGGCGACCACGGTGGCCGAGGCGTGCTGGCTGGAAGCGCACGGCTGCGATGCGATCATCGCCCAGGGCGCCGAGGCCGGCGGCCATCGCGGCGTATTCCTGTACGACGGCCCGCTTAAAGACGGTGTGTCGACCCAGGTCGGCCTGTTCGCGTTGTTGCCGCAGGTGGTCGATGCGGTGCGGGTGCCGGTGATCGCCGCCGGCGGCATCGGCGATGCGCGCGGCATCGCCGCCGCATTCGCGCTCGGCGCGGCGGCGGTGCAACTGGGCACCGCCTATCTGTTCTGCCCGGAGGCGAAGCTCTCGCCCTTGCACCGGCAGGCCCTGCGCGAGGCGCGCGACGACGGCACCGCGCTGACCAATCTGTTCACCGGCCGGCCGGCGCGCGGCATCGTCAACCGCTTGATGCGCGAACTCGGCCCGGTGTCCGCGCTGGCGCCGGAATTCCCGCTCGCCGGCGGCGCGCTGGCGCCGTTGCGCGCGCCGGCCGAAGCCGCCGGCGAGGCCGGCTTCATGCCGCTGTGGTCGGGGCAGGCGGCGCGGCTGGGACGCGAGTTGCCGGCGTACGAGTTGACGCGCGCTCTGGCGCAGGAAGCATTGGCGTTGTTGCGGCGCTGAGGGGGCGGCGATAGCGCCGGAGCGGTAGAGCGGCAGGGCAAAAGCAAATCCCCCCTACCCCCCTTTTTCAAAGGGGGGAACAGCCGTGGCGGCTTCATAAGGGAACAGCCCTTGCGCTCTTGCCTTTCCCCCCTTTGAAAAAGGGGGGTAGGGGGGATTTGCTTTTCGGCTTCCCCGCGCCGCAACCCGCGAGCGGCGAACCCTCAGGCTTTCGGCAGTTCCGGCAGGCCCAGGTCGCGGATCACCGCCTCGAGGTGGCCGATGGTGCTGATGTTCGCGTTGACCTTCACCGCCATGCCGCCGCCGCCGTGGATGAAGGTTTCCGGACGGTAGACCGTGGTGTCGCTGCCGAACTTGCCGACGTCGCCGTCGATGTCGTCCAGGGCGAAATGCAGCTGGCTGCGCAACTTGTCGAGCTGGCCGTCGTCCATGCTGTTGACCCAGTCGACGAACTTCTTCTGGTCGGCCGGATTGTCCAGCTTGTAGCCCTTGTCGGTGGCGTAGCGGGTGAGCAGCGTCACCGGGCTCCAGCCTTCGCCGCTCTGGTCGACCAAGGCTTTGGAGGTGGCTGCGTCGAAGCCGGCATGGCTGAGGAACTTGGCCGAGGTTTCGTTCATGTGCGCATTGGAGTGATCGACCCGGTCCTTCATGGTCAGGCCGATCGTGCCGATCGCGACCAGGGCGATGCCGACCGGGCCCAGCCAGCTGCCGGCGCCGAGCGAAGCGGCCAGGCTGGTGCCCGACAGCGCGGCCATGGTGCCGCCGACGCCGCTGACCGCGTACAAGCCGGCGCGGACGTTGTCTCCTGCGGAGTAGCTGGTCGCCGCCGCCCAGTAATCGAGTCCGGCGCTGAGGTGGCCGAACACGCGGTCGGCGCGGGTCATGCGGCCCGGGTCGATGCTGCTGCCGTCGTTGGCGCGGTTGCCGGCGCCGAAGCGGCCCAGGGCCGAGTTCTCGGCGACCATGCCCAGGCCGACCGCGAGCTCGGTGCCCTTCTGGCCCAGCGAGGCGGCGTCGACGATGGCCTTGATGTCGTTGCGGTTGGCCAGGGTGAACTGGCCGTCGTTGGCCTTGCCCTGCGAGTTGAGGTAGCCGATGGTGGCGAAGCCGACGCCGACCATGCGCAGCACCTGGCCGACCGGCTGGTTCTTCTCGAAGGTCGGGCGATGGCCTTCGGCGGTGAAATGCCGGTCGACGTTGTCCATCGCATCGGCGTGGGTCTTGAGCTTGTCGACGATCTGCTGGGTGCCGTCGCCGGCCGCCGGCAGGCTCTTCTTCAACTCGTCGACCAGCTTGACGTAGCTCTGGTACTTGCTGCTGTCGACGTCCATGCCGAGCGCCTTGACCAGGGTCGGGTTCTTCAGCCGCTCGATCGCCTGCTCGGCCTGCTGGATGCTGGCCGGGTTGCGCGGGTCGTAGTTCTGCGCCGCCGCCAGCACGTCGTTGCGGATGTAGGCGTTGGCCAGTTCCTTGGTCAGCTTCAGGCCCTGTTCGCCGAGCTTGGCGTCGTAGGCGTTCTTCTGCATCAGCCGCTTGCCGGCCTCGCTGTCGATGTACTCCGGATGCTTCTTCAGCGCCAGGCTGATCGCGTAGGAGGACTTGGAGTCGCCGAGGATGCCTTCGATGGCCTTGTCGGCGGCGGCCTTCTGATCCGGCGGCAGGTTGCTCAGGCTTTCGATCTGATCGAGCAGGGTCTGGCCGCCCTTGGCGACCTTTTCTTCCATCGCCTGGATGTTCTTTTCCCAGTTCGGATCTTTCTTCAGCTGGTCGGCGGTGTAGTCCTGGATCGCCTTGTTGAGCTGGTCCGGCGTCATCGAGCCGCCGTGGTTGCTGATCAGCCAGGTCAGCTCGTCGGTGGCCTTGGCCAGTTTGTCGACGTCGCCGTTGAGGCTGCCGGCATAGGTCTTGACGCCTTCGATCGCGGTGGCGGTGATGCGCTCGCCGCCGCCGGCCTTGGCGATCGCGACCAGCAGGTCCGGGCGCGCGCCTTCGGTCACGGCGAGGTGGATCTGGCTGGCGTCGACCGGCAGGTCGGCCATGCGCTGGACCACCGCAAGACCGTCGGCCGTATTGCCGACGCGTCCGGCGATGTTCACCAGCGCGGTGGTGCCTTCGATGCCCAGGCGAATGCTGTAGCCGTCCTTCTCGGCGCGCTGGAAGAAATCGCTCAGCGCATCGGTGCCGCGTCCGGCCAGTTCGTTGGCGATGCGCGGATCGGCCTTCTCGACCAGGGCCTGCAACTGCAGCAGGCTTTCCTTCGGCGGCGCGCTCGGGCCGCTGCGCGAGTTCTCCCACGGTTCGCCCTGCAGCGGCTTGGTGAACGACGGTGCGATCTTTTCGTCCATCAGCTTGTCGAAGCCCGGGCTGGACAACAGTCGCGTCTGCGCCTCCGGCGACAGCTTGGGCAGGTCGCGGCTCAGCGACTCGACCGCGCCCTTGGCGTCGCCCATGGCGTTGGCGGTCGACAGCGCGGTGTCGACTTCGTGCTGGACGCCGAAGTCCTTGACCGCTGCCTCGGCCGCGGCCTTGCCGGCCGGGTCGTTCTCGTAGCGCTTGATCACCGCCGCACCGTACTGCTCGATCGCCTTGCTGTCGAAGATGTCGCCGGTCGGCCGCGAACGGGCGGCGAACTCGGCCTTGATCTCGGCGCCGATCGCGTCGCGCAGTTCGGTGCGCGCGGTGTTGGCCTGGCCGGCGTAACCGCTGCGCAGCGGCTGGTAGTCCGGGTCGTTGTGGTTGCGCTGGTAGCCGCTCTCGAACGCGGTCAGGTTGTCTTCGGCGGTCAGGTACTTGCTCATCGCCTGATCGCTCTTGCCCTGCTCGGGCGTGGCGTTCGGCGCCGCCTTGGGTTCGGCGTGCTGCTTGATCGTCGGCACGATCAGGTTCTGCCCCGGCTTCACGCCGTCCGCGCCGAGCTGGTTGCGGTCGGCGATGTCCTGCGCGGTGACCGGCGCTTCCGGCGTGCTGTACTTCTGTGCGATCGACTCCAGGCTCTCGCCGTTCTCGACGGTGTGGAACTGCTCCTGCGGCTGCGGCGGCGGCACCGTTTGCGCCGGCTGCTGGAAGTACTGCGGGTAGTAGGACACGCCATCGAGAGTCGGGAAGCCCATGGGGCGATCGCCTGGGTGAGGGGAGGTCGGCGGATTAGAACAACTCGCGACGACCTCGCCTAGCTAGGGCGATCACGGATGTGTTTTGTCATCGAAACGACATGTTTTCGAGATGTTTTCGCGATCCGCGATATGTACGCAATGCGTGCGTTCGCGACTCTGATCACGGATGTCGCGAGCGGTGAATGGTTTATCCCCATCGTCGCTGCGAAGCGTCGCGCTTGCGCTCGAACCCGCAAGCGTGGCGCGCTCCGTGCGCGACGGGCCATGCGACCGCAGCGCGAGCAGCGCCGACGCTGCGACCGGCCCGTCGCTGCGCACGGGCGAGTCTGCATCGGCATGCGTCGGCATCGGGCGACGCGACCGCGTAGCCAACGACGCGCGCCGATGCCCGCCGATGCCGCCGCGCCGGTCACATCCGCCGCGGTCATCGCGTCTGCTGTTCGACCTGCGTCCTCGATCAGGAGTCGGGCCGCGATGCTGCGAGGGTAGCGGGCTTGCGCGCCCGCCGCGGCGCGGCGGAGCCGGCTACCGGCGCTCCCGGACGGGCTGCTAAGCTGGGCCCGACCCCGACAAGGACGAGGTGCTCCGCCCGGATGGCGAGAATTCGCCCTGGGCCTTGATCAGCATGAGGCAGGTGGCAGATGAGCAACCCTGGGGTCGCGGCCCGGCACGAAGTGCGCAGCCATGGACGTCGCGTCCTGGCCGGCGAGCGGCCGCCTGTGCCGGGCCGCCACCGATTGCTGCGGCTCCGGCCGACGCCGGCATGCCGATGGATGAGGCCTAGGACGGCCCGATGAGCGGATTCGTCGATGCGCCCGGCCGCTGTCCGGCGTTGCGTGCTCGCGCCGCACCGCTGCGGCGGAGCGCCTGCATCGCGCTGGCGCTGTGGGCGCTGTGCGCGACCGCCCAGGCCGCCGCCGACTGCGGCGCGCCGCGCGCCATGCGCACCCTGCCGCAGCCGACCCTGTGCCTGCAGCGGGCCGGGATCGCGCCCACCGCCGCCGACGGCGGCGCCGCGGCCCTGTTCGCGCATGCCAAGTCGCAGTTGGACGCCGGCCGTTTCGAGCAGGCCGAACGCGCGCTGGATTGCGCCGAGGCGGTGATCGGCGCTCCCGGCGACGCGGGCCTGCGTTACGAACTGGTGCGGCGGCGCGGCATTCTCGATTTCCGTCGCGAGGCGATCGTGCAGGCGCTGGCGCGCTTCGAGTGCGCCGCGACCCTGTCGGCGCAGCTCGGCGACCGCGCCGCGACCGCGCGCGACCTCAGCAACGTCGGCGCCGCCCTGCGCCGGCTCGGCGATTTCCGCGGCGCCCTGCGCAGCCTGACCGCGAGCCTGGAGATCCAGCGCGCGCGCGGCGAAATCTCCGGCGCGGTGCTCAACAACCTCGCCGACGTGTACCGCGAGCTCGGCGAAACCGCGCCGGCGATGCGCTACTACCGCGACGCGCTGGCCGCCTACCGGGCCAAGGCCGAGCCGGTCGAGGCCGCGCACGTGCTGGAAACCATGGCCGAGGTCGCGCTGGACAGCGGCGACGCGCGCCAGGCCGCCGCCTGGCTGCAGGAGGCGCTGACCGAGTACCGGGCCGACGGCAACCGGGTGTACGAGTTGCGCGTGCACGACGGGCTGACCCGGGTCGCCCTGTCGCAGGGCGACATCGCCCAGGCGCAGCGCTGGAGCGCCGCCGCATTGGCCCTGGCCGATGCCTGGAAGCTGCCGTTGCCGCCCGCGCTGCAACTGCAGATCGCGCGCACCGCGCAGTTGTCCGGGCGCACCGCGGTCGCTGCGGCGCGGTTGCGCGAGGCGCTGGCGGCCGTGCCCGAGGGCGATCCGATGCGGGTGGCCCTGCTCGAGGCGCTGGCCGCGGCGCAGGAAAGCGCCGGCGACGCCAGCGCCGCCAACGCCACCTTGCGCGAGGCTCATGCCAAGGCGATCGCCCTGGCGCGCGCCCAGCACGACCGGCAACTGGATTGGCTGCGGGTGCGTTTCGAATCGGCCGAACAGCAACGCACCATCGCCGCGCTGGAGAGCGAGAACCGGCTGCGCAGCGCCCAGTTCCGCCAGCGCACGCTGATGCTGTGGTTCGCCGGCGCCGCCGGGCTGGCGGCGGTGCTGGGCGTGTGGCTGCTGCTGCAGCGGCGACGCCAGCGCGAACGGCTGCGCGAGGAAGCGCGGCGCATCCGCCACGAGGAAGAGTTGGCGCGCTACCGGCGCGAGGCCGACGCCTTGGCCGAAGACCGCAGCCTGCTGCAGGCCTTGCTCGACAGTCGCGACGACGCGCTGTGCCTGCTCGATGCCGAGGGCTTGCTGTTGGCGGTCAATCGCGCCGGCCGGCTGCGCCTCGGCGCCGGCGACGAGGCCAACCTGATCGGGCAGCCGCTGTCGGCCTTCGTCGACGAAGCCGGCGGCGCGGCCCTGGCCTCGGCGCTGGAACGCATGGAAGACAGTGCGGCGCAGCGCCTGGCCCTGGCTACGCGCCAGGGACTGCCGCTGACCGCGGCCTTGGAACCCTGGGCCGGCGGCGACGGCCTGGTGGTGCTGGCGCTGCAGCCCGCCGGCACGGGCGCGGCGCCGCCGCAGGCCGTCGCGCTCGCCGCCGTCAACGACGCGGTCCACGACGCGGTCCACGACCCGTCGTCGGGCGCGGTGAGCATGTCGGATACGGCGGATACGGCGCAGGCCGCGATCGCGGCGCCCGCCGACGGCAGCGCCGATGCGGCGGTGCGCGACGGCTTCCGTCGCAGCCTGGTCGAGCTGATGCTGGCCACGCTCGAGGCCTGGGAGCGCGCCACCGGCACCGGCCGGCTGGAACTGGCCGAGAAGAGCCGGATCTGGCGGGTCAACATCGACGACGGCCGCCTGCGCGCGCGGGCGCTGGAACGCTATCTGGCGGTGTCCAAGCTGCCGCGCAACCCGCGCTGGCGCGACGTGCTGCGCTCGGCCTACTACGTGCTGAGCCGTTGCGACGGGCTGCCGGCCGACAGCCGCGCCGCCTTGCAGCAACGCGTCGACGCGGTGTTGGCCTACACCCGCCGCGACGCGATGGTGTGAGCGGCGTCCCTGCCGCATCGGTTCACCTGGCCGGCGGCGGCGGACACACCGCGCAAACGCCGGTGGCGCCGTCGTCCAGGCGGTACTCGGTGTGGTGGCCCTTGCCGGCGTAGCTGTCGGGCGCGAACACGAAGGGCACGGCGTCCTTCAGCGGCGCGACGATCTTGCAGTAGGCGGCGAGGGTGGCGCTGGCGGTGAGCCAGTCGTCCTTTTCGACGATGCCGCACTTGGCGGCCACTTCGCGCAGCTCGCCGCCGTCGAACTCGAACTTGCCGACGATCTCGGCCTCGCGCTTGCTGTCCAGGCACCAATCCGGCGGCACGGTCTCGTGCGCCTGGGCGCTGGGAACCACGACGAAGGCGGCGGCGACGGCGAGCAAACAGGGTGATAAGGCACGGACGCGAAACATGAGCACTTCCTGGTGGCTGGGAGGCCGCTCCAGGGTAGGCGGCGGCGGCGCGCGCAGGCCAGCGAAGCCGCGGGTACAAAACGGGAATAAATTCGGCTAAGGCCTTGTTTCGACGGATAAGTCGATGTTCTTCGGTGGCTCGGCGCGCGCCGCGTACCGGCCTTAGCCTTGCCCATCGATCGCTCGCGCCAGCACCTCGAACACCCGACGGTCGCCGGATTGGGCGACGTTGAAGCGCAGGAAATCGCCGGCGCTGTGCGATTGGCTGAAGGCGTTGCCCGGCGCCAGGATCACCCCGTCCTTCAGGCACGAGCGGGCGATCGCGGCGGCGTCGCTGCCCTCGGGCAGCCGGCACCAGGCGAACATGCCGGCCTGCGGCCTCAGCCAGGGCCGGATGCCCAGCGCCTCGAGCCGGCTCAGGGTCGTGTCCATGGCTTCGGCCAGGCGCAACCGCACCGACTCCATGTGCCGACGGTAGCCGGCGTCGGTCAGCGCGGTCAGCACCGCTTCGGCGGCGAGGCGCCCGCCGCCGAAGCTGGTGGCGATCTTCAGGTCGGCCAGGCCTTCGACCCAGCCGGCCGGCGCGGCGACGTAGCCGCAGCGCAGCGCCGCCGAGACGGTCTTGGAAAAGCTGCCGATGTGGACCACGCGCGCCAGGCCGTCGAACGCGGCCAGCCGCGGCGCCGGCGCGGTTTCGAAGTCGGCGAAGATGTCGTCTTCGACGATCGCCAGTCCCGCCGCCTCGGCGATTTTCAACAGCCGGTGCGCGACCACCGGCGACAGCGCCGCGCCGGTCGGGTTATGGATCCCGGAATTGGTGATGTACAGCCGCGGCGCGTGCGCCTGCACCGCCGCCTCGAAACGCTCCAGGTCCGGCCCGGCGGGGGTGTAGGGCACCCCGACCACGTGAGCGCGATGCGCCTTGAGCAGGGCATGGAAGTTGAAGTAGCACGGGTCGTCGACCAGCACGGTGTCGCCGGGTTCGAGCAGGTAGCGGCAGATCAGGTCGATCGCCTGGGTGCCCGACTCGGTCAGCAGGATCTGCTCGGGCGCGGCCTCGACCCCGGTCGCCGCCAGGCGCCGCGACAGGAACCGGCGCAGCGCCGGATGGCCCAGCGGAGTAGCGTACTCGGCCAGTTCCAGGGTGTCGGCGCGCGCCAGCGCGCGCAGTGCGCGGCGTATCCCGGCCTCGTACATCCACGAAGCCGGCAGCCAGCCGCAACCGGGCTTGAGCGCGCCGGCGCCGGTTTCCAGCGCCTGCCGCGACACCCACAGCGGGTCGACCTCGCGATCCAGGCGCGGGCCGATTTCGGTCAGCGCCAGCGGCGCGGCCGGGCCGGCGACGTAGAACCCCGAGCCGGGGCGGGACGCGATCGCGCCCTCGGCCGCCAGGCGCTCGTAGGCCTCGACCACGGTCGACACCGACAACCGCAATGCCCGCGCCTGGGCCCGCACCGACGGCAGCCGCGTGCCCGGCAGATACGTCCGCGAAGCGATCTTCGAGCGCACCTCCGCCATCACCGCGGCGATGCGCGTGCCGTTGCGTTCCATCCGGTCTCCTTGGACTGTACTGGCTCGATTGGCAGAACAGTTACTTCAGATTGTATTGGGATTGTGCCTGTCCCGAACCGCCGCCGGGTGATCTGCTGGACGCCAACGACACAGGAGTCTTCGGTGAAAACGAGCACCCGCGGCTGGATCAACGGCTTCATCGGCGTGGCCATCTTTGCCGGTTCGCTGCCGGCGACCCGGGTGGCCGTGGCCGAGTTCGATCCGACCTTCCTGACCTGCGCCCGGGCCAGCATCGCCGCCGCGCTGGGGCTGGTGCTGTTGATCGTGCTGCGGCAGCCGCGGCCCAAGCTCGCCGACCTGCCGTCGCTGGCGGTGACCGCCCTGGGCTGCGTGGTCGGTTTCCCCTTGCTGACCGCCCTGGCCCTGCAGCACGTCACCGCAGCGCACTCGATCGTATTCGTCGGCCTGCTGCCGCTGTGTACGGCCTTGTTCGCCGTGCTGCGCGGCGGCGAACGGCCGCGGCCGGCGTTCTGGTTGTTCTCGCTGCTCGGCAGCGCCTTCGTGGTCGGCTACGCCGCCTGGGGCGGGATCGAAACCTCGCTGCGCGGCGACCTGCTGATGCTGGCGGCGATCGTGCTGTGCGGCCTGGGCTACGCCGAAGGCGCACGCTTGTCGCGCACGCTCGGCGGCTGGCAGGTGATCAGCTGGGCGCTGGTGTTGTCGTTGCCGCTGATGCTGGCGATCACCGTGTGGACCACGCCAGCCTCGCTGCGCGACGTCGGCGTGCCGGCTTGGCTGGGCCTGGCCTACGTCTCGCTTTTCAGCATGCTGATCGGCTTCGTGTTCTGGTACCGCGGCCTGACCCAGGGCGGCATCGCCGCGGTCGGGCAACTGCAGTTGCTGCAGCCGTTCATGGGCCTGGGCCTGGCCGCCTTGCTGCTGCACGAGACGGTGAGCTGGACCATGCTGGCGGTGACCCTGGGCGCGGTGATCTGCGTCGGCGGAGCGAAGAAGTTCGCGCAGTGACGCGGCCCTGTCCGGCCGGTGCGAAGGCCGGACAAAGCCCGATCCAGCATCGAACCTCCGAACGGCGCAAGGCTGGAAAGCGCGCCGGCGCGGCATCGGCGCGCTGAACAAGAAAGCGGCGGCGGGTGCGTCAGACGCCGGCGGCCATCTGCGCAAGCACGAACCCGGCCCGCTCCTGCACCGACGTCTTGGGCAGGATGCAGGTTCGGTACCCGGCTTCGACGTACGCCGCCACGGTCGCCGGGTAAGACCGGCTCGCGCGTTCGAAGCTGGCATGGCGCTCGCTGTCGTGGACGTAGATCTGCGGCCAAGGCTCGGCGACGAATACAGTGCCGGCGTAGCGATGCCGCGCCGCCGCCGTCCGCTGTTCGGGCGCGATCGGCAGATCCATCAGGTCGAGCCAGGCCAGGCATTCCGGAATGCCGCGGTCGAAAAACACCGGCGGCTTCAGCGACTGCGCCGCCTGGTGCGCCTGGATGTTTCGCGCCAACAGTTCGCGCATGAAGGCCGCCCGGTCGGTCGACGGCAGCAGATGGCCGTTGCAGGCCTTCTGCTCTTGCACGAGGGCGCGCGCCACTTCGGGAACGGTGGCGTATCCCAGCTCGGCCAATGCCGCGAGCAGAGTCGACTTGCCGGCCCCGGAAGCGCCGGTGATCACGTAGAACGGCGGCGAGTCCACGATGCGGCGTTTCCTGAGCCTGATGCCTGAGCGATGCGCGATGCGATTGGGCAGGATGTAAACCGTCGAGTATCCGTGCGGCGTCCGGGCCTACAGCGGCAAGCCGCGAACCGCGGCGGCAGGCGGTACCCGGCCGCCGCGGCCAGGATTCTGGGCGATGACGCCGAGTCTGGCGAGCGGTATCGACTGGGTTTTCGAACACTAGCGTTCAAACACGCGCGACCGTAGGCGAAGGCTGGCGCCGCGGCGGTCGAATCGGCTGCCTAGGCCGCCTGCGAAGCCGTGCCGCCGCGTTCGCCGCGCCGGTAGCCGATCGCCTCAGTCAGGTGCGCGGTGGCGATGGCTTCGCTGCCGGCCAGGTCGGCGATGGTGCGGGCCACGCGCAGGATCCGGTGCAGCGAGCGCGCCGACAGTTGCAGGCCTTCGACCGCGCGTTCGAGCAGGGCCTGGTCGCGCGGGGTGAGGCGGCAATGGGTTTCGGTCTGGGCCTGGTCGAGGCGGGCATTGGGCTGGCCGGCGCGCGCGTGCTGGCGTTCGCGCGCGGCGATCACGCGCTCGCGCACGCAGGCGCTGGACTCGCCTTCGGGCTGGTCCGGGCGCAGTTGCGAAGGCGGCAGGCGCGGCACCTCCAGGTGCAGGTCGATGCGGTCGAGCAACGGCCCGGAGATGCGCGCGCGGTAGCGGCGGATCGCTTCTTCGGCGCAGCGGCAGCGGCCGCTGCTGTCGCCGGCCCAGCCGCAGGGGCAGGGGTTCATCGCCGCGACCAGTTGGAATCGGGCCGGAAACTCGGCGCTGCGCGCCGCGCGCGAGACCGTCACCGTGCCCGACTCCAACGGCTCGCGCAGCACTTCCAGCGCGCGCCGTTCCCATTCCGGCAACTCGTCGAGGAACAGCACGCCGTGGTGGGCCAGCGACACTTCGCCGGGACGCGGGTCGGCGCCGCCGCCGATCAGCGCGACCGCGCTGGCGGTGTGGTGCGGGGCGCGGAACGGACGTTCGCGCCAGCGCGCCGGATCCAGTCCGCGGCCGTTGGCGTGGCCGGCGACCGAGGCCACCGCGGCGGTTTCCAGCGCTTCGTCTTCGCTGGCCTCGGGCAACAGACCGGGCAGGCGCGAAGCGAGCAGGGTCTTGCCGCAGCCGGGCGGACCGATCAACAGCAAGTGATGCGCGCCGGCGGCGGCGATCTCCAAGGCGCGACGCGCCTGCGCCTGGCCGCGCACATCGCGCAGGTCCGGACCGGGCGCGCGCAGCAGGGGCAGGGCTTGCGCCAACGGCAGGCTGTGCCGGCCCGCGAGGTGGCCGCAGACTTCGAGCAAGGTGCGGCCGGTGCGCGCCTCGACCCGGCTGGCCAGCGCGGCTTCGGCGCCGTTGCCGGCCGGCACGATCAGCCGGCGTCCCGCTGCGGCGGCGGCCAACGCGGCCGGCAGCACGCCGTCGATCGCGCGCAGTTCGCCGGTCAGGCCGAGTTCGCCGAGGAACTCGCATTCGGCCAGCGCATCCAGCGGAATCTGCCCGCTGGCGGCGAGGATGCCGAGCGCGATGGCCAGATCGTAGCGTCCGCCGTCCTTGGGCAGGTCGGCCGGCGCCATGTTGACGGTGATGCGCCGTTGCGGGAATTCGAAGCGCGCGCACTGGATCGCCGCGCGCACCCGGTCCTTGGCTTCGCGCACCGCGGCTTCGGGCAGGCCGACGATCGACATCGACGGCAATCCGCCGCCCAGGTGCACCTCGACCCGCACCGCGGGCGCGCGCACGCCGCTGCGGGCGCGGCTGTGAACCAGGGCCAGGTTCATCGATGGCTCCTGGCGGTTTGCGGCGGATATCGAATGGGCATGGCGCGATTCCGAGAACGTAGGGCGGCAGTCTGATCCTCATGGCGGTTCGCCGCTGTCGGCGAGGACGCTGCAGTGCGGTCGGAAAATGCCGTATCGCGGTGTGCGGCTTGGCGCGAGCGGCGTTCGCCGCTTCGATGATTAGCGTTGGTGTTGTCGGTTCTGCGCGTTCCGTGGCCGCGGCTGACGCCGCTCCTGCCAACAGCGACGGATGCTGATCTGCGTGGTTACAGGGTGCGGCAGAACGACGCATCGCCGTGGACCCGACCGCCGCGGGCGGGGCGATGGCAACCGTGGCCGCCGCGGCTGACCACGGTGCCGATCCGGCCTTGGCTCTGGCTGGGCGGGGCGGAGACGCTGCCGTCGGGGTGGTAGCTGGCGCCTTGGTAATACGGGCCCAGGTAACGGCCTTCGCGATCGTAAGGCGTGCAGCGGCCGGGCCAGATGCGTTCGCACAGGGCGCGGTCGGGATAGAGGTCGGCCTGGGCGTCGATGCGGGTCCAGTCGTGGCCGCTGGTGGCCCAGGCCAGACCGAAGCTGATCGCGACGATGGCGAGAGTGAGCAGCCAGCCGACCGGATCGGTGCGGCCTGGGGCGGCGGTAGCGGTCATGCCTTCCTGGCGGGACGGATGCGAAGCAGTCGGCGGCCGCGAGGCTCGCGCTGCGATGGACGTTGGGATGCTTGGAGCGGGGCGCCGGCGTCGCCGGCGCCCCGCATGCGGGCAGGACTGCGGATCGGTCGCGGCGAGCGCGAGGCGGCCCGCGGTCAGTGCTGCGGCGTGGATGCGTTGTCGAGCTGGGCTTCGAGTTCGGCGACGGTGCGCTGCAGTTCTTCGAGTTTCTCGCGGGTGCGCAGCAGCACCGCGCGCTGGACTTCGAATTCCTCGCGGGTGACCAGGTCGAGCTTGGACAGGCCGGTCTGCAGCACCGACTTGAAGTTCTGTTGCAGTTCCTCGCGGCTTTCGCGCAAGCCTGGCGGAACCAGGGAGCTGAGGCGGCGGGCGAGGTCGTCGATGGCGTTCAGATCGATCATGAGGGGAGAGCTCCTCCGGCAGGACGCCAGTGTCGGCGTCGGACCGGGGCGACGCCGTCGGCCGGGGCCGCGGCGGGCTGTGGGAAAAGTCCGAAGTGAATGTGGCGGCCACTACATCACGGCGCCGACGCGGCCGGCAAGCGTCCGCTCGGGCGGTTCGTCGTCGTCTTCATCCACCGTTGTCATCCTCCGACGCATGCCGCGCAGGCAATGTGAACGCCGTCCGACCGCAGGCGCGACGGCGGCCCGGCGTTGCGCGGCTAGGTCGCGACGCGCCGGCGCGCTATCCTGCGCGCCAGTCGACGCGCCGATCCGGGCGCGGCGGACGCAATCGGCGCGGTGGAGGCAGGCGTATGAAGATGGTCATGGCGGTGATCAAGCCGTTCAAGCTCGACGACGTGCGCGAGGCGCTGGCCGAAGCCGGCGTGGCCGGGATCACCGCGACCGAGGTCAAGGGCTTCGGCCGCCAGAAGGGCCATACCGAGCTCTACCGCGGCGCCGAGTACGTGGTCGACTTCCTGCCCAAGATCAAGCTCGAGGTCGCGATCACCGACGATCAGGTCGAGACCGTGGTCGAGGCGATCATGAAAGCCGCCGGCACCGGCAAGATCGGCGACGGCAAGATCTTCGTCTGGGACCTGGAGCGCGCGGTGCGCATCCGCACCGGCGAGCTGGACGGCGACGCGCTGTAACTGCGCTGCTGCGGCATCGTTCCTGCATGCCGTTGCGCTGGGAGCGGGCGGCGCCGATCGGTCGGTCCGTGCGCAAGCGTTCCGGCGAATCGTCAGTTCCTTGATCGCTTTGTTTCGAAGCCGGGCGCGCGTGGACGCGTTCGCCGCGGCGCCTGCCTGAGCGCAATGGTTTCGCAGGCTGCGAGGAGCTCCGCGGCCGGGGTTGCGCGGTCGCGGCTGGTGACCGGAGGAAATCCCCGTGGGGCGCCGCTCCTGCTCCTTGGGCGCGGCGATGCGCGTCGTAGCCCCGCGTTTGGATGCGATGCGGCGGTCGGCGGCGCGCTCAGTCTTCGCGCTCGTGTTCGAGGAAGGCCTGCAGCGCCGGCGCGCGCGGGCGGTTGAGCAGTTCCAGCCGGTACAGGGGGCGGCTCAGCGTCTGCTCCGCGGCGTCGATGCCGTCGCCCTCGGCGCCGAAGCCTATCGTGCGTACCCGGCGCATCGTCGCCAGGTCGGCGACCACGGTTTCCGGGAGCAAGGCGATGCCGGCGCCGGCGGCGACCGCGCGCGCGATCGCTTCGTTGCTGCCGATCTCGATCACCCGCGCCGGGGCGATGGCGTGCGCGGCGAACAGCGACTCGGCGACCTGGCGCGTGCCCGAGCCGGGTTCGCGCAACAGCCAGGTCTGGCGGGCCAGTTCCTGCAGCGACGGCCGGCGGCGGGCGCCGAGCGCGCTGCCGGAGGCGGCGATCAGGCGCAGCGGCTCGCTGCGCCACAGGGTCGACTCGATGCGCGGATCCTCGACCCGGCCTTCGACGAAGCCCAGGTCGACCGCGCAGTCGATCACCGCGCGGCTGACTTCCTCGGTGTTGCCGACCATCAGCTCGAACGCCAGCCCGGGGTGGCGGCGCACGAACGGCCCGATCCGTTGCGGCAGCCAATAGCCGGCGATCGTGGTGCTGGCGCCGATGCGCAGCCGGCCCTGGCGCAGTTCGACCCGGTCGCGCACGTCTTCGATCGCGATCCGCTCCAGGGCGAAGATCGCCCGCGCATGCTCGAACACCGCCCGACCGTGCTCGGTCAGGCGCACTCCGCGCACCGCTTTGGCGTCGCCGCCGCTGCGTTCGATCAGCGGCAGGTCGAGCTGGTGCTCCAGCTCGCGCACCGCCTTGGACACCGCCGACTGGCTGACGAACAAGACTTCGGCGGCGCGCGAGAAGCCTTGCTGCTCGACCACGGTCAGGAATACGCGCAGCAGGTGCAGGTTCATTGCATGAGTCTAGCTCATGGATACTTGAATTATATGTATTGGACTCCCTGAATGGGCAGGCCTACCGTGGCGGCACTTTCCGCCGGAGCCTGCCGCCGTGTCCGCCTTGAACCCGACCTCGTCCGCCCCCGCCGCGCCCCTTGGGGTCCACCGGCAGCGCGGGTTCTGGCCGGGCCTGGCGTTGACCGCGGCGATCGCCGCCGCGGCGATGGGCCTGGCCAGCCTGCCGGCCCTGCAGGGGCTGGGCCTGAGCGCGCTGACCCTGGCCATCGTGCTCGGCATCGCCGCCGGCAACACCTTCTTCCCGGCGCTGGCCCCGGCCACCGGCAGCGGCGTGGACTTCTGCAAGGCGCGGCTGTTGCGGCTGGGCATCGTCCTGTACGGCTTCCGGGTCACCTTCCAGGAAATCGCCGGGGTCGGCTGGGCCGGGTTGGCGATCGACGCGGTGGTGGTGGCGAGCGTGTTCGGTCTGGCGACCTGGCTGGGCACGCGCTGGCTCAAGCTCGACCGCGAGACTTCGATGTTGATCGGCGCCGGCAGCGCGATCTGCGGCGCGGCGGCGGTGATGGCGACCGAGCCGGTGGTGCGCGCGCAGGCGCACAAGGTGTCGGTCGCAGTGGCGACGGTGGTGGTGTTCGGCACCGTCGGCATGTTCGTGTACCCGTGGCTGTATCCGTACCTGGGCCTGAGCGAGCACGCCTACGGCGTCTACGCCGGTTCGACCATCCACGAAGTCGCCCAGGTGGTGGTGGCGGGGCGCGCGGTCGGCGAGACCGCGGCCTCGGCGGCGGTGATCGAGAAGATGCTGCGGGTGATGCTGCTGGCGCCGTTCCTGTTGCTGCTGTCCTCGCGCATCGGCATGGCGGACGGCGGCTCGCGCGCCTCGAAAATCGTGATCCCGTGGTTCGCGCTCGGCTTCGTCGCGGTCAGCGGCTTGAACTCGCTGCATCTGCTGCCGACCACGGTCAAGGCGGCGATCGTGCAGCTCGACACCGTGCTGCTGGCGATGGCGATGGCGGCGCTGGGCCTGCGCACCCATGTCGGTGCGATCAAGCAAGCCGGCGCCAAGCCGATGCTGCTGGCGGCGATCCTGTTCGGCGTGCTGACCTTGGGCGGGTATGCGCTCAATGTCGGCGCGGCGAAGCTGTTCGGCGGCTGATCGCCCGCTGTGGGACGCGCGCTCCTCTGAAGCGCGCGCGCTTGCGATCGGTTCCCTTGCGGTTGGCTCCGTTTGCCCAAGGGGGCTGGCGCCTGCGTCGTTCGGTATCGGCGTGAAGCGACTGCGCGGGGCTTTGTCTGCTGGGCGTGGGGCAGAAGCAAATCCCCCCTGGCCCCCCTTTTTCAAAGGGGGGAATTTCCCAGGCGGGTATCGGGGGCTGGATGGTGTCGGGCTTCGGGCGCGAGCGTGGGCGCGGTGGAGCGGAGCGGCCCGGCGAAAGTGGGCGGCCCGGCAACGGATCGGACAAGACCAAGCCGGATAAAACAAAGCCCCGCGTGTGCGGGGCTTTGTTTTGCGGCTCGCCGCAGCGGTGGCGCTGCGGCGCAGGGCGAGGGCTTATTCGCCCAGCGCTTCGGCGACGAAGGCCGGGGTCGACAGCGCGCCCTGGTGGATGCCGGCGTTGTAGTACTTGGTGGCGAAGCCCTTGGCCTGCGCGTCGGCCTGGCGGAACTCGAAGCCTCCGCTCTTGCGCGCCAGGGTGCAGCTCCACCAGCCGGTCGGGTAGCACGGCTGCGGGAACGGCAGGGTCTTGAAGGTCTGGAAGCCGGCCTTGCCCATCTCGGTGCGCATTTCCTGGATCAGCTTGAGCAGCATCAGCGGCGATTCGGACTGCTGGACCAGGATGCCGTCCTCGCGCAGGGCGCGGAAGCAGCTGTCGTAGAACGCCTTGTTGAACAGGCCTTCGGCCGGGCCGACCGGGTCGGTGGAGTCGACCACGATGAGGTCGACGCTGTTGGCCGGGCGGTTGGCCATGTAGGCAATGCCGTCGTCGAACAGCAACTGCGCGCGCGGGTCGTCGTTGCGGTCGCACAGTTCCGGGAACCACTTCTCGGCCATGCGCGTGACCTGCTCGTCGATGTCGCACTGCACCGCCTCTTCGACGCCGTCGTGCTTGAGCACTTCGCGCAGGGTGCCGCAGTCGCCGCCGCCGATGATGACCACGTTCTTCGGCGCGCGATGGGTGAACAGCGCCGGGTGCGACATCATCTCGTGATAGAGGAAGTTGTCGCGGGTGGTCAGCATGACCGCACCGTCGATCAGCATCAGGTTGCCCCAGTCGGTCGTCTCGTAGATCTCGATCTTCTGGAACGGCGACTGCACCTCGTCGAGCTTGCGGGTGATCCGATAGCCGATCGACGAGCCGGTCGGGTCGAAGTTTTCGTAGTGCCAGGAGGTGTTGCTGCTCATGCCGATGGATTCCGGGTGGCGGGACGCGCTTCCAGGGTAAGCCGCGCCGATGACGGTGGCGCGGCGGGAAGGCGAGGGGGCGATATTGTAAGGGAGTGCGGCCGCCACGCCCTAAGCCGCTCGTTCAGGGAGCCGGGCCGCGCGCGGGAACGCCGGCCGGGCGGCGCGCCGCGGGCCGGGCGAGCGGGCCGCGCGAGTCGGGAAAGCACGCCTGGCGCCGTTGTCCCGGCGATTGTCCGTGCGATCGGCCCGCTCCGGGCGGGACCGGGGGGCGCGACGACGCTAGAATGCCCGTTCCTCCCCGTACGCTGGTAGCACGCCGATGTCCGACTGGTCGCTCGATCAGGCCCGCAAGACCTATTCGATTCCGCATTGGTCCGAGGGTTATTTCGACATCGACGGCGCCGGCCGCATCGTGGTCAAGCCGCGCGGCGAGCGCGGCCCGACCGTGGTCCTGCCCGAGGTGGTCGACGCGGCGCGCGCCGCCGGCGCCAAGCTGCCGGTGCTGGTGCGCTTTCCCGACATCCTAGGCGACCGCCTGGGCAAGCTGCAGGCCGCGTTCGCCCAGGCCATGCGCGATTGGGACTACGCCGGCGGCTACACCGCGGTCTACCCGATCAAGGTCAACCAGCACCAGGGCGTGGCCGGCACCCTGGCCTCGCACGCCGGCGAAGGCTTCGGCCTGGAAGCGGGCAGCAAGCCCGAGCTGATGGCGGTGCTGGCGCTGAGCCGGCCGGGCGGGCTGATCGTCTGCAACGGCTACAAGGACCGCGAGTACATTCGCCTGGCCCTGATCGGGCGCAAGCTGGGCATGGAGACCTATATCGTGGTCGAAAAGCCGTCCGAGCTGGCGCTGGTGTTCGAGGAAGCCAAGGCCCTGGGGGTGAAGCCCGGCCTGGGCGTGCGCATGCGCCTGGCCTCGCTCGGCGCCGGCAAGTGGCAGAACAGCGGCGGCGACAAGGCCAAGTTCGGCCTCAGCCCGCGCCAGGTGCTGGACCTGTGGAAGCAGTTGCGCGACAACGGCCTGCAGGACTGCCTGGGCCTGCTGCATTTCCACATGGGCTCGCAGATCTCCAACGTGCGCGACATCGCCAACGGCATGCGCGAGGCGACCCGCTATTTCGTCGAACTGTCCAAGCTCGGCGCCAAGGTGCGCTACATGGACGTCGGCGGCGGTCTGGGCATCGATTACGAAGGCACCCGCTCGCGCAGCTATTGCTCGATCAACTACGGCGTCAACCAGTACGCCTCCAATATCGTCCAGCCGCTGGCCGAAGCCTGCCAGGAATACGGCCTGGCGCCGCCGCGCCTGGTCACCGAGTGCGGCCGGGCGATGACCGCGCACCACGCGGTGCTGGTCGCCAACGTCTCGGAGATCGAGGAAGCGCCCGAAGGCCGGGTGCCGCCGGCGCACGACGACGAGCCGGCGGTGATCCGCCACCTGCGCGAGATCCACGACGAACTCGACCAGCGCCCGGCGGTGGAGCTGTTCCACGAAGCCCAGCACCACCACGGCGAAGGCCTGTCGCTGTACGCGTTGGGCCAGATCGACCTGACCCATCGCGCGCGCATCGACGATCTGTTCTACGCCATCGCCCATGCGGTGCGGGCGCGCCTGGACGGCGGCGAGAAGAGCCACCGCGACCTGCTCGACGAACTCAACGAGCGCCTGGTCGACAAGTACTTCGTCAATTTCAGCGTGTTCGAGTCGATGCCGGACGTATGGGCGATCGACCAGGTGTTCCCGATCGCGCCGATCGAACGCCTAGGCGAGGCGCCGGACCGGCGCGGCGTGATCGCCGACCTGACCTGCGACTCCGACGGCAAGATCGACACCTACGTCGAGAGCGAAGGCCTGGACAGCTCGCTGCCGCTGCACGCGCTCAAGCCGGGCGAAAGCTACCGGCTCGGCTTCTTCCTGGTCGGCGCCTACCAGGAGATCCTCGGCGACATCCACAACCTGTTCGGCGACACCGACGCGGTGGAAGTGCGCGTCGACGGCGACGGCTACCGGCTGGCGCAGCAGCGCCGCGGCGACACCACCGACGTCATGCTCGATTACGTCGGCTACAAGCTCGCCGACCTGCGCGCCGCCTACCGGGCCAAGGTCGCGGCGGCGAACCTGCCGGCCGAGGAAGCGCAGCGCCTGGACCAGGCGCTGGAAGCGGGCCTGACCGGCTACACCTATCTCGACGACGCGCCGTTGGCCTGAGGACGAACGATGAACCGCTACCTGGTCATGGCCATGCGCCTGCCGCAGTTCGACACCGGGCAGATCGGCCCGCATCGCGACTTCCTCGACGATCTGCGCCGGCAGGGCCGGCTGGAACTGGCCGGCGGCTTTTCCGACAAGAGCGGCGGCGCCTATGTGCTGCGCGCCAGCGACATCGACGAGGCGCGGGTGCTGGCCTTCACCGACCCGCTGCATCTGACCGGCTCCTCGAGGGTCGACGTGTTCGAGTGGCAGGCGGCCTGAGCGCGGGCGGACCGGTTTCACCGAATCGACGCAGAGACGTTCACGTATCCGTACGACTGCGGTCCGCGGACCCGGGCGCGACGGCGCCGTCCATGAAAAGATCGGCGGGCCGCGGCGGACGCGGGCCGGTCCGATAGCGCAGCCGATGCTCCATTCAGTTTTTTGCAACGTAAACGCCCGCAGGGGCAGAAGGTCGAAATGAAAGCAGGGGTGATCGGTCTGGGAGCGATGGGTGCGCCGATGGCGCGGCACGTCCACGGCAAGGGCGTGCTGACCGCGGTCGGCAATCGGACGCAGGCCAAGGCCGACGCCTTGGCGGCCGAACTGGAGGTGCGCGCGGCGCGCTCGGCGGCCAACTTCGCCGATTGCGACGTGGTGGTGCTGTGCGTGTCGCTCGATGCCGACGTGCTGGAGAACGTCAGCGCGCTGGCCGAGGTGCTCAAGCCCGGCGCGATCGTGGTCGACCACTCGACCGTGTCGGTGGAGACCGCGCGCCGCGCGGCGTCGCTGCTGGCGGTGCACGACATCGGCTTCCTCGACGCGCCGGTGTCCGGCGGCGCCGAGGGCGCGCGCAACGGCAAGCTGTCGATCATGGTCGGCGGCGATCCGGCCAAGCTCGAGCGGGTCAGCGAGGTGATCGGCGCCTATGCCGCGCGCATCACCCATATGGGCGAGACCGGCGCCGGCCAGGCGACCAAGGCGGTCAACCAGGTGCTGGTGGCCGGAATCAACGAAGCGGTGTGCGAAGGCCTGGCGCTGGGCGAGAAGCTGGGCCTGGACGCGCAGCGGCTGCTGCCGACCCTGATGGCCGGCGCGGCCGGCAACTGGTTCCTGGAAAAGCGCGGCGAGACCATGCTGCGCAGCGAGTTCGCGCCGGGCTTCAAGTGCCTGCACATGCTCAAGGACCTGCGCATCGTCCACGGCATGGCCCGCGACAGCGGCGTGCGCACCAACACCATCGAGCAGGCGCTGGCCGATTACGCCGAGCTGATCGAGCGCGGCTACGGCGAGGCCGATACCTCGGCGCTGATCGCCCTCAAGCGCGGCTGAGCCGCGCTGGCGCGTGAGTGCGGCGCGGACGGGCGCCGCGTCGCGCGGGGTTCAACGCGCCGGTGCGCCGAACCGGCGCAGGCCGAGGCGCTCGCCGAGCACCGCGCCGGCGAAGGCCGCGATCACGGTCGCCACGATCGCGATCGCGTTGTAGCGCAACGCGCCGAACACGGTGCGCATCGGCGGCGGGCTGTCGGGCAGGGCCATCGACACCACCGCGAACAGAGTCAGCGACCACATCGCGACCATCAGCAACAGGGCGATCCAGCGGAAATTCGCGTGGCGGGCGATCGCTCCGCCGACCCCCATCGCCACCAGGGCGGCGAGGATGTCCAGCAACGGGATCGCGCCGGCGCCGGTTTCGATCATCTGGCGGGCATCCAGGCCGGACAGCTTGGTGACCATCGCGAACAGCAACAACAGGCCTGCCGCACCGAGGCAGCCGTTCAATACGCGCTTGTTCATTACTTCCCCAACGACGACTAGCCGGCGCAGTCTAATGGGCCACATGTGACGTTCAAGGTGACCGGCGTCGCGCTGTGACCGGGCGCACTGCCGGAAGGCGTCGCTGCGCCGACGTGCGGCGTCACCTTCGCAGTGCGATTTGCGTGGCGCGGCCCGCCGGCGCCGGCGTCTTGCCGCGGGCTCGCGCTCGATCGGCGCCGCCAGCGAGCGCGGACTTCGAACCTGCGGCCTGCGGTCGTGGGCTCGGCCGCAACGCCGAAGGCCGGAAACGAAAAGGCCGGGCGCTGGGCCCGGCCTGTGCGGCGTCCGCGTGGCCGCGGCGTTTGCTTACTGGACCTTGATGGCCATCCCCGGCAGGCCGCCGTCGGCGAGCTTGCGTTTGGCTTCGGCCAGGTCGCCGGCGGTGCCGTAGGGGCCCATGCGCACGCGGTACACGGTCTTGCCGCCGATCTGCGCCGACTCGACCCGCGCGCCGAGACCGAGCATGGCGATCTTGGCCTTCATCTCTTCGGCCTGGCCGGACGCCTGGAAGGCGCCGGCCTGGAGCAGATAGCGGGTCTTGTCGTCGATCGCGGCGAGCGCGGCGTCCGGCTTGGCCGACGCGCCCTGGCTGGCCGACACCGCCGGCGGCTTCGGCGCCGTTGCGGTGGGCGTGGCCGTGGCGACCTGGGCGGCGGCGGGCCGCGCCGGCGGCGGGGCGATGGTGTCGACCGGCTTGGGCAGGCTCGCCGTCGCCGGCGCGTTCTGGGCCGGTTGGGCGGTGGTCGGCGTCGCGGACGCGACCGACGCCGGCAGCGGACGCGACGGCGTGGTCGCCGTCGCCGGCGCGGCCTGTCCGTTCGCCGCGATCTGGGTCGTCGCGGCCTGGTTGGCGCGGCGCTGGTTGGCGCGGCGTTGTTCCTCGGCGGCCTCGGTCGCGGCCAGCTCGGCGTCGCTCATCTCGACTTCCTTGCCCGGCAGCAGGGTGTAGAAGTCGTAGTCGGTGGCGTCCTTGGCGTCGGCGTTCTTCGCCTCGCCCTTGGCGGGCTGGGCGCGCTCGCCGGCCGGCCGAGACGGCGCGTCGCCTTCCGGCGCGACCGATTCCTCGTCGGCGGACACCGCCGCCGGCTGCGCGTCGGGGTTGGGCTGGGGACGGAAGAAACCGTCGCCTTCGGACTTGAGGAACTTCGGCGCGACCAGGATCAACACCACGCCCAGCAGCAGCCCGAGCACTCCCCAGGCCCAACCGGGCAGGCTCTCGTTGCTCTGGTGGTTGCGCTTGGCCTGGGACTTTCCGCGTCGTGCTGCCACTTACATCACCTCCGGGGCCTGGACCCCCAATAGCTCGAGACCGTTCGCCAGGATCTGCTTGGTCGCCATCGCCAGGACCAGGCGCGCATGGCGTTGGCGGGCATCGTCGACCAGGAACTGGTGATCGTTGTAATACGTCTGGAAGGTCTGCGCCAATTCCAGCAGATAAGCGGCGATCTGGTGCGGTTCCAGGTCGCGTCCGGCGGCGGCGACCACGTCGCGATAGCGCAGCAGGGTGACCACCAACTCGTGCGCGGCGGCGTCGTTCAGGTCCAGCGGCTGGGCCAGGCCGTCGGCCTGGTCGTAGCTGAGGCCGCGCTCGCCCAGCTGGCGCATCAGGCCGCACATGCGCGCATGCGAGACCTGCACGTAGTAGACCGGGTTGTCGAGCGATTGCGAGCGCGCCAGGTCGATGTCGAAGGTCAGCTGCGAATCGGGCTTGCGCGCGACCAGGAACCAGCGCACCGCATCGCGGCCGGCTTCGTCGATCAGGTCGCGCAGGGTCAGGTAGCTGCCGGCGCGCTTGGACAGTTTCACTTCCTCGCCGCCGCGCATCACCGTGACCATCTGGTGCAGCACGTACTCCGGCCAGCCCTGCGGGATGCCCTGGTCCAGCGCCTGCAGGCCCGCACGCACGCGGGCCAGGCTGCCGTGGTGGTCCGAACCCAGCTCGGTGATCGCGCGCTGGTAACCGCGCTGCCACTTGCTCAGGTGGTAGGCGACGTCCGGGACGAAGTAGGTGTAGGTGCCGTCGGACTTGCGCATCACCCGGTCTTTGTCGTCGCCGAAGTCGGTGCTGCGCAGCCACAGCGCGCCGCCTTCCTCGTAGGTGTGGCCGTGCGCGACCAACTCGCGCACGGTTTCCTCGACCTTGTCCTGCTCGTACAGCGAGCTTTCCAGGAAGTAGACGTCGAAGCCGACTCCGAACGCGGCCAGGTCCTCGTTCTGCTCGCGGCGCAGGTAGGCCACGGCGAACTGGCGGATCGCGTCGAGGTCGTCGATGTCGCCCTTGCCGGTGACGGCGTGGTTCTCGAACTCGACCGTGGCGCGATCGAGGTAGGCGCGGGCGACGTCGGCGATGTAGTCGCCGTTGTAGGCCGATTCCGGCCAGGCTTCGTCGCCGGGCTTGAAGCCGCGCGCGCGCAGTTGGGTCGAGACCGCCAGATTGTTGATCTGCACGCCGGCGTCGTTGTAGTAGTACTCGCGCGCCACGCTCCAGCCGTTGGCGTCGAGCACTCGGGCGATGCAGTCGCCGATCACGCCGGCGCGGCCGTGGCCGACGTGCAGCGGGCCGGTCGGGTTGGCGGAGACGAACTCGACCCCGGCGCGGCGGCCGCCGCCGCTGGCGTTGCGGCCGTAGCCGGCGCCGTCGGCGAACACCTCGCCGAGCTGGCGGCGCCAGGCGGATTCGTCGATGTGGAAGTTGATGAAGCCCGGCCCGGCGATCTCGACCCGGGCGATGTCGGCGCTGGCGGGCAGCGCGTCGACCAGCTTCTGCGCGATCTCGCGCGGGTTGGCCCGCGCCGGCTTGGCCAGCAGCATCGCGGCGTTGGTGGAGAAGTCGCCCTGGGCGCGGGTCTTGGGACGCTCGATGACGAAATCGGGCGCAGGCAGATCGGCCGGCAGGGTGCCGGCGGAGCGCAGGGCGTCGATGGCCTGCGCGACGAGCGCTTGAAGGGTGGCTTTCACGGGATTGGGCGCGTTCGCGGGCGTTACGGAACCGCGCATTTTACTAGCATCCGCCGGCGCCCGGGCGGCAGCGGCGGAAACAGAAACGCGCGCAGGGAAGTGAGGGGCGAGTGAAGGCCCAGGCCTGCCGTCGGCGGCCGTCCGGGCGCTTCCTCCCTGGCCGCACCCCGCACTCCCGCCGCCCCGCCGACTTGCCGCTCGGCGCCCTCCCCACTCCTGCGTGCCCGCTTCTCGCCCTACATCCAGCCGCGCTCGGCCATCGACACCGGCCGGCCGTCGCCGACCACGAAGTGATCCAGCAGGCGCACATCGACCAGGGACAGGGCGTGGCGCAGCCGCAGGGTGACCTGGCGGTCGGCCTGGCTGGGCTCGGCGTTGCCGCTGGGGTGGTTGTGGCCGACGATGACCGCCGCGGCATTGCGTTGCAGGGCGCGCCTGGCGACCTCGCGCGGATGCACTTCCGCGCCATCGACGGTGCCGTGGAACAGTTCCTCGAAGCCGATCACCCGATGCCGTGCGTCCAGGAACATCGCCGCGAACACCTCGTGCTGCAGGCCGCGCAGGCGTTGGGCGAAGTACAGCCCGGCCGAGCCCGGGTCGGACAGCGCGGCGCCGCGCTCGAGTTCGGCGCGCAGGCTGCGCGCGGCCAGTTCCAGCGCCGCCTTGAGCGCGCAGGCCCGGGCGGCGCCGATCCCGCGCATGCGCATCAGCTGGGCCGGCGGTTGTTCGAGCAGTTCGCGCAGCGGACCGTGCGCGCCGAGCAGGGCGCGGGCGGTGCCGACCGCGTCCTGGCCGCGCAGGCCGGAGCCGAGGAAGATCGCCAGCAGCTCCGCGTCGGACAAGGCGCCGGCGCCGCGGGCGAGGAGCTTTTCGCGCGGCCGTTCCGCGCTGGGCCATTCGTGGATTCTCATGCCTGCAGGGTCGGCGGCGCCGGCCGCGGCGGCCATCGGGCGGATTCGGCGCATCGGGTAAGCTAGGTGCCCGGGCCGGGGTAGGGATACGCCGACGCGGCCGCCGTCTCGGCCGCATCACGCCCTCTCGCCCAGTGTCCGCTGTCCGCACCACATCGAATGAGCCCCTGCCGAACATGGCGCCAGATTCCCAACCGACGCTGCGCGATCAGCGCATTTTGCTCTGCGTCTGCGGCGGCATCGCCGCCTACAAGGCCGCCGAGCTGGTGCGGCGCCTGCAGGACGCCGGCGCCCAGGTGCGCGTGGCGATGACCGAGAACGCGACCCGCTTCGTCGGCGCCGCGACCTTCCAAGCTCTGTCCGGCCACCCGGTGCGCAGCTCGCTGTGGGACGAGGCCGCCGAACTGGCGATGGGCCATATCGAACTGGCGCGCTGGGCGCAAACGATCCTGATCGCGCCGGCCACCGCCGACATGATCGCCAAGCTCGCCCATGGCTTCGCCGACGACCTGATCAGCACCCTGTGCCTGGCCTCCGAGGCGCCAGTGGCGATCGCCCCGGCGATGAACCATCGCATGTGGGGCCATCCGGCCACCCAGGCCAACGTCGCCACCCTGCGCAGCCGCGGGGTGAGTTTCTTCGGCCCGGGCGAGGGCCGCATGGCCGAGCCCGAGTCCGGGCCGGGCCGGCTGTTGGAGCCGCACGAACTGGTCGCCGCGCTGGCCGGAGCCCGCGCATGAGCGGCGCCGGACCCGACGGGCGCGATCTGGCCGGGCGCCGGCTGCTGATCAGCGCCGGCCCGACCTACGAGGACATCGATCCGGTCCGCTTCATCGGCAACCGCAGCAGCGGCAAGATGGGCTTCGCCATCGCCCAGGCCGCGGCGCAACGCGGCGCCGAGGTGACCCTGATCGCCGGCCCGGTATCGCTGCCGACCCCGGCCGGGGTGCGGCGGATCGACGTGCGCTCGGCGCGGCAGATGCGCGAGGCGGTGATCGGTGCGCTGCCGGCCGACGCCTACATCGGGGCGGCCGCGGTGGCCGACTACGCGCCGGCCGAGATCGCTCCGGGCAAGATCAAGAAAAAGGACGAGCAGCTGACCCTGGCGCTGGTGCGCACGCCGGACATCCTGGCCGAGGTCGCGGCGCATGCGCAGCGGCCGACCCTGGTGGTCGGCTTCGCCGCCGAGACCCACGACGTCGAGTTCTACGCCCGCGGCAAGCTGGAGAAGAAGCGCGTCGACCTGATCGCCGCCAACCGTGTCGGCGTCGCCGGCAGCGGCTTCGAAAGCGACGACAACGCCTTGACCGTGTACTGGACCGGCGGCGAACGCGCGCTGGGTCCGGCGCCCAAGACCGAGCTGGCCGACCGCCTGCTCGACCTGATCCTGGAACGCTGGCCGGCCTGAGCGCCGCGCCGGCGCGCCTGTCCCGCCGCGGCCGCGCGCGGCCCTCGTTCCGGCCGCGCCCGGCGCGCCGGCCGACTCCTCCTTCTCTCCAGCGGATCGCTCGCGATGCACCACACCCTCGAAATCAAGATCCTCGACCCCCGCCACGGCAACGAATGGCCGCTGCCGAGCTACGCCACCGCGGCCAGCGCCGGCCTGGACCTGCGCGCCGCGCTGGACCAGGCGCTGGTCCTGAACCCTGGCGACACCGCCCTGGTGCCCTCGGGCCTGGCGATCCACCTCGGCGACCCGGGCCTGTGCGCGGTGATCCTGCCGCGCTCCGGGCTGGGCCATAAGCACGGCATCGTGCTCGGCAACGGCACCGGCCTGATCGACGCCGACTACCAGGGGCCGCTGCTGATCAGCGTGTGGAATCGGGGCCGCGAGGCTTTTACGATGCAGCCGGGGGACCGGATCGCCCAATTGGTGGTGCTGCCGATCGTGCGCGCCAGCCTGCAGGTGGTGGACGAGTTCGAAACCAGCGACCGCGGCGCCGGCGGCTTCGGCCATACCGGGGTGCGCTGAGCCGGGTCCGGCGTCGGCGCGGCGCTGGCACGCAACCTGCTAGGAATGTGCGGGGCGCGCGATCCGCGAGCGCGGCGCGAGGCGTAGTCGACGGAATCCGTCGCCGTCTCCGGTGCACACTGAACGGGTCGTGCGCGTAGCACAGACAGGGGAAAGGATCTTGGAATGGTCGATCTGAAGATGGAAAAGCCGCAGATCAACGCCGCGCAGCTCAAGCCGGCGCTGGTGCCGTTGGCCGCGCTCAGCCTGGTGCTGGCGCTGTGGTTCGGCTGGAGCGGCGTGCAGCAGCACGTCGATACCCAGCGCCGCGCCGACGTGAGCCAGTTGCGCGACCAGGCGGTGACCGAGGCGCACAACGCGCTCGGCGTCGAACACAAGCGCCTGCGCGAACGCCTGGCCGCCGCGGAGATGCAGGCCGCCTTGCAGGCCGGCGATTTTGCCGCCGCCTCGGCCCAGCTGACCCGCGGCTGGGACGGTGCCAGCAACGGCCAGGTGCTGGCCCAGGATCTGGCCTCCGACTACGCCCAGTTGCCCAAGGGCAGCTACGGCCGGCTCGCGGCGATGGAAGCGGCGATGGTCGCCGACAAGCCGATGGCGTCGATCGTGCGCGACGGCGGCAAATCGGTGCTGGCGCTGGCGGCGCCGGCCCGGGTCGGCGAACAACTGATCGGCGTGGCGTATCTGCAGCTGCCCTTGCAGCGCATCAGCGCCGCGCTGGAGAGCGCGCCGATCGACGGCAGCAGCTATCTGGCCCTGCGCCAGGGCGGCTTCAGCGCGATCGAGCGCGGCGACACCGGGCTCGGCAACGGCGCCGAAGCGCTGGCGGCGAAGATTCCCGGCAGCGACCTGCGCGTGGCCGCGGCGGTCCCGGACGTGGCCGGCGGCCCGTTCGGCCTGGGCGCGATTCCCTGCTTCGTCGCCGCGGTGATCCTGGCCGTGCTCGGGTTCGTGCTCGCGCGCCTGCGTCAACGCTTCAATGCGCCGCCGCCGGTGGTGGACGAAGGCCCGGTTCAGACGCTGGCTGAGACCATGTCGGCCTCTCCCCAGCCGACGGATGCCTCCGACGTGACCCAATCCCCGCAAGCCGCCGCTACCGGCCCCTTGGCCGTCGACCCGGGCATCTTCCGCGCCTACGACATCCGCGGCGTGGTCGGACGCAGCCTCGATCAGGGCGTCGCCGAGCAGATCGGCCACGCCATCGGCACGGTGATGCAGGAACAGGGGCACAGCGAGATCGTGGTCGGCCGCGACGGCCGCCTGTCGGGCCCGTCGATGATCGAAGGCCTGATCGCCGGCCTGCGCAAGGCCGGGCGCAACGTCGTCGACGTCGGCATGGCACCGACGCCGGTCGTCTATTTCGGCGCCTACCACCTGCGCGCCGGTTCCTGCGTTTCGGTCACCGGCAGCCACAATCCGCCGGACTACAACGGCTTCAAGATCGTGGTCGGCGGCGAAACCCTGTCCGGCGACGCCATCACCGATCTGTACCGCCGCATCGTCGGCCGCCGCCTGTACACCGCGTCCGAGCCGGGCCAACTGACTCATCGCGATATTTCCGAGGACTACGTCCAGCGCATCGCCTCGGACATCCAGATCGACCGTCCGCTCAAAGTCGTGATCGATGCCGGCAACGGCGTCGCCGGCGACATCGGCCCGCGGGTGCTGGCGGCGATCGGCGCCGAAGTGACCCCGCTGTACTGCGAGATCGACGGCGAATTCCCCAATCACCACCCCGACCCGAGCGAGCCGCACAACCTGGTCGACCTGATCAAGATGGTCGGCCGGCTCAACGCCGACCTGGGCGTCGCCTTCGACGGCGACGGCGACCGCCTCGGCGTGATCACCCGCGACGGCCAGAACGTGTTCCCGGATCGCCTGCTGATGCTGTTCGCGGCCGACGTGCTGGAGCGCAACCCGGGCGCGATGATCATCTACGACGTCAAGTGCACGGGCCGCCTGCCGGGCCATATCCTGCGCCACGGCGGCAGCCCGCTGATGTGGAAGACCGGGCATTCGCTGATCAAGGCCAAGATGCGCGAGACCGACGCCGAACTGGCCGGCGAGATGAGCGGCCACTTCTTCTTCAAGGAGCGCTGGTACGGCTTCGACGACGGCATCTACTCGGCCGCGCGGCTGCTCGAAATCCTCGCCGCCCAGCCGCAGAGCCCGAGCGAGACCCTCAACGCCCTGCCCAACGGCGTCTCGACCCCGGAGATCAAGGTCGACGCGCCGAACGGCGACCCGCACAGCTTCGTCGAGCGCTTCCGCAACGAGGCCAGCTTCGAAGGCGCGCGGCTGTCGACCATCGACGGTCTGCGGGTCGACTTCAGCGACGGCTGGGGCCTGGTGCGCGCGTCCAACACCACGCCGGTCCTGGTGATGCGCTTCGACGCCGACAGCGCCGATGCGCTGAAGCGGATCCAGGATGCGTTCCGCGAGCAGTTGCTGGCGCTCAAGCCGGACCTGGTGCTGCCGTTCTAAGCGGCGCCACCGCCCGGCGGACAAACGAAAAACGCCGCGGCCCTGCCGCGGCGTTTTTCGTTTCGGGGCCGGCGTCGGCGAGCGATCGCGGCCGCCGGCGTGGGCGGCTCAGCCCTGGCCTGGACGCTTGCGCATCGACTGGTAGCGCTGCAGGGCGGTGGCCAGGTCCTCGTCGGCCAGGCTGCGCTCGACCAGTTGCTGCTTGAGCAGGTCCTGCTGGCGCAGCAGTTCGTCGTGCTGGTGGCGGATGTTGTCGGCCAGCGACTTGTCGACCGGCTTGCTGCCCAGTTCGGCCTCGCCGGCCTTGCGCAGCAGGCTCAGCAGGGTCTGGCGACGGCCCTCGATGCCGAGCTGGGAGGCCTTGACGGTCTCGTCGAGCAGGATGATCCGCTCCTGGAAAGAATTGCGCAGCTCTTCCTCGGTCGAATACGACTCGGCCATGGCGTGGTCGCGGCGCTTCTTCGCCTCTTCCGCCAGGGCCGCGCTGCGCGCCGCGCGCGCGGCCTGGTCGGCGGCGAGGCGCTCTTCCGGGGTCAGGGCGCGCCCGACCTGGCTCAGCGGCAGACCGCTGCGCGAGCTGATCTCGGTGCGCGCGCTGTCGACCGCGGTGGCCGGCAAGGCGTCGCCGCAGACCTTGCGGCCGCCTTCGTTCCAGCAGTACAGCTTCTTCTTCGGAGCCGCTTGCTGGGCGCCGACGGCGAACGGCAAGGCCAGCGCCAGCAGCACGGCAGTCGCGGTCAGGGATGGGATTCGGTTCATAGCGCCCTCGTACCGTCGGGACCCGCGGTCATTCGAGCAAAGCCAAGCAAGAGTCGGGCCATGCGGGCCGCAGGCGACCGCGGCTTGCGTCACGATTTCGGTGCGCGACGCCGCCGCGGACCGGACTCAGGCCGCGTCGCCGCGGCCGTAGGCGGCACGGTAGGCCAGCAGGCGTTCGCGTTGCGTGGAGAACTCCGCGCTTTCGCCGGTGAAGGCCAGCAGATCGTCGAGGCTGGCGATCGCGACCACCGGCAGAGCGTGTTCGATTGCGACAGTTTCTGCCGCCGAGCGTCGGGATTGGGCCGGGTCCACGGCTTCCTGGCGGTCCAGGGCGATCACTATCCCGGCGACTTCGCCGCCGGCCGCGCCGATCAGGCCCAGCGCTTCGCGGATCGCGGTGCCGGCGGTGATCACGTCGTCGACGATCAGCACCCGGCGGCCGGCCAGGGGCGCGCCGATCAGGGTGCCGCCCTCGCCGTGGGCCTTGGCTTCCTTGCGGTTGAACGCCAGCGGCAGGTCGCGGCCGCGGCGCGCGTACTCGCAGCCCAGCGCGGTCGCCAGCGGAATGCCCTTGTAGGCCGGGCCGAACAGCAGGTCGAACTGCAGGCCGGCGTCCTCCACCGCGTCGGCATAGCAGGCGGCCAGGCCGGACAGCGCCGCGCCCGAGTCGAACCGGCCGGCGTTGAAGAAGTACGGGCTGACCCGGCCGGATTTCAGGGTGAATTCGCCGAAGCGCAGGGCCTGGGCCTGGAGCGCGAGTTGCAGGAAGCGGGAGCGGTGGTCGGTCATGGGGCGTCGGAGGCGGAGTCGGGGGAGGAGGGGGCGGCTTCGGGCTGCAGGCGCAGCAGCATCAGGTGCTGCGGGCCGGCGTCGCCGCCGAGGTAGAGCTCGCCGGTGTCGGCGAAGCCGGCCTTGCGGTAGGCGGCGATGGCGGCGGCATTGCGGAGGTTGACGGTCAGGGCCAGCAGGCGCCGCTGCGGATGGCGCCGGCGCAGGTCGTCGCAACAGGCGGCGATGGCGGCGCGGCCGTAGCCGCGGCCTTGCGCGTCGCGGTCGATGAGGTAGGAGCGCAGGCCGACGCTGGGCTCGGCGAAGACCCGGCCGGCGATCGCGGCCGCGGCGAAATCCAGCCGGTAGAAGCCGACCACCCGTTCGCCGGCGAGGATCGCCATCGCTTCGCTGGCCGGGTCGGCCAGGGCCTGGTCGAGGTTGGCGCCGGTGTCGCCGACGAAGGGCGATTGCTCCGCCGCGACCCGCAGCGCGCGCACCGCCGGCGCCAGCGCGGCGTCGACCGCCGCCACGCGCACGGGCGCATCGGCGGTCGCCGGCGGCGGGGCGGTCGGGAAGGCCGTGGGCGAGGACATGGCCGGCATGATACCCGTGCCCGTTGTTATGATCCCCGCACCCCTGACGTGGAGCGCGCATGCGCATCATCAGCTTCAACGCCAACGGTCTGCGCTCGGCCGCGACCAAGGGCTTCTTCGATTGGTTCAAGACCCAGGACGCCGACGTGCTCTGCGTTCAGGAAACCAAGGCCCAGGAACACCAACTCGCCGGCCCGCAATTCCTCCCCGACGGCTACCGCGCCTTCTTCCGCGACGCGATCACCAAGAAGGGCTACAGCGGCGTGGCGATCTACTCCAGGCGCGAGCCGGACGAGGTCCGCACCGCACTGGGCTGGGCCCCGTTCGACGACGAGGGCCGCTACATCGAGGCGCGCTACGGCAACCTCAGCGTGGTCTCGTTCTACATTCCGTCCGGTTCCTCCGGCGAGCTGCGCCAGGGCTTCAAGTTCGAGGTCATGGAATGGCTGAAGCCCATTCTCGACCAGTGGCTGGCCAGCGGCCGCGACTACGTGCTGTGCGGCGACTGGAACATCGTGCGCAGCCGCCTGGACATCAAGAACTGGACCAGCAACCAGAAGAACTCCGGCTGCCTGCCGCCCGAGCGCGACTGGCTCAACGGCGTGTGCGCCGACGACAGCGGCTGGGTCGATGCCTACCGCACGCTCAAGGCCGAAGGCCAGGACTACACCTGGTGGAGCAACCGCGGCGCGGCGCGCGCCAACGACGTGGGTTGGCGGATCGACTACCAGTTCGCCACCCCCAGCCTGCGCGAGCGGCTGCGCGGTTGCTCGATCCTGAAGGAGCCGCGCTTCTCCGACCACGCCCCGTTCGTCGTCGACTATGACGTCTGAGGCCGGCGCCGCGGGCGCGCGCGCGCCGGCGCCGGCGCCGGCGCGCAAGGGTTGGCGCCTGGTGCTGGCCAACCTGCGCGAGCCCAAGGTGCTGGTGATGCTGTTGCTCGGGTTCAGCTCGGGCATCCCGATCTACCTGGTCGGCAACACCCTCGGCTTCTGGATGCGCGAGAACGGCATCGAGTTGTCGACGATCGGCTTCCTGTCCTGGGTCGGCCTGGCCTATTCGCTGAAATTCCTCTGGGCGCCGCTGGTCGACAAGCTCGACGCGCCGCTGCTCGGGCGCTGGCTGGGCCGGCGCCGCGGTTGGATGCTGCTGAGCCAGGCGGTCGCCGCCGCAGCATTGATCGGCATGGCCCTGGTCGAGCCGCGCCAGGGCCAGCTGCTGCTCGGCGGGGTGGCGCTGAACCAGTTGCTGGTGTTCGGCGCGCTGGCGCTGGTGGTCGCATTCGCCTCGGCGACCCAGGACATCGTCATCGATGCCTGGCGCATCGAGAGCGCCTCCAGCCCCGAGCAGCAGGGCCTGCTGACCTCGACCTCGACCCTGGGCTACCGCGGCGCGTTGCTGGTCACCGACTCGCTGATCCTGATCCTGGCCGCGCAGGCCGGCTGGTCGCTGTCCTACGGCGCGATGGCGGTGCTGATGGGCGTCGGCGTGCTGGCGACCCTGGCCGCGCGCGAGCCGGCCGCTTCGCTGCAGGCCGCGGCCACGCCGCACCCGGCGCTGTTCTCGGTCCAGGGCCTGTTCGACGCGGTGGTCGGCCCGTTCGTGGCCTTCTTCCGCCAGCACGGCCAGTGGGCCCTGCTGATGCTGCTGACCATCAGCCTGTACCGCCTGCCGGATTTCCTGTTCGGGCCGATGGCCAATCCGTTCTACGCCGACCTGGGCGTGGCCAAGGAAACCGTCGGCGCGGTGCGTGGCTCGTTCGGCCTGGTCGCGACCATCGCCGGCGTCGCCGTGGCCGGCCTGACCGCGGTGCGCTTCGGCTTCGTCCCAACCCTGCTGGCCGGCGCGGTGCTCGGCCCGGGCTCGAACCTGGCCTTCGCCTACCTGGCCGTGCACGGCAACGACCCCGGCGTGTTCACCGCGGCGATGGTGATCGACAACTTCTGCAACGGCTACGCCGGGGTGGCCCTGGTCGGCTACATGTCGAGCCTGACCAACGTCGGCTACACCGCCACCCAATACGCCCTGCTGAGCTCGTTCTATGCCTTGCTCGGCAAGCTGCTCAAGGGACTGTCCGGGGTGGCGGTGGAGCATCTGGCGCTGGACCGCAGCCTGCTCGAGGCCTATTCGCTGTTCTTCGTCGGCACCGCGCTGATCGGCCTGCCGGCCCTGGTGCTGTGCGCCGTGCTGGCGTTGCGCCGGCCGCCCGCCGCCGTCGCGCAAGGCGGCTGAACGGCTCGCCCGCCGCCTTGCCGAAGCGGCGGCGAGGCGGTGCCGGAACGGCGCCCCGACGGCGACAGTCGAGTACCTGAACACGAATCCGCCAACTTTGTGTTGCGGTCACCAGTGTGCGGTGGCACCTTTCCCGGCAGTGACCGACATCATTCTCCACAATCTCGATAGCGTGCTGGCCGACCGTGTCCGCCGGGTCGCGGAAGCGCGCGGCTGGAGCTTGCCGCGGACCGCGCTGTACCTGATCGAGAGCGGTCTGTTCGCGGTCGAGGCCGAGATGGTCGGCCGTTTCAACGACCACGACTCGGTCGCGCTGCAGGAAGCGATCGCGGCGCTGGAGGGCATTCCCAGCGACCCGGGCTTCTCCAAGATCGGCCGCGCCGATCCGGTCGCGCCCAAGACCCTCGGCCCGGACCTGAGCGGGCTGGAACTGCTGGACGAGTTCCGCCTCGACCGCGATCCGGCCTGAGCCCGCGCCGGTCCGCGGCGCCAGGCCGCGAACCCACAGTCCCACTCAGTCAGACGGCTGATCAGGCCGCCGGATGCACGCAGCCGAGCACGCGCAGGCCGCGCGCGCCGGTCACGCTGGGCAGGTTGCCGGGCAGCCCGGCCAGGGTCTGCCGCGCCAGCCAGGCGAAGCCCATCGCCTCGACGAAATCCGGGTCCAGGCCGTAGGCCGCAGTCGATTCCACCGTCGTTCCGGGCAGGTGCGCCGCGATCCGCGCCAGCAGGGCGCCGTTGCGCACCCCGCCGCCGCAGGCCAGCACCCGCCGGGTCGCCGGCTGGTGCGCGAGCAGCGCTTGCGCGACGGTGACCGCGCTGAGCTCGAGCAGGGTCGCCTGCACGTCCTGCGGCGCCTCGTCGCCGCGCAGCTGCGCCTGCAGCCAGGGCAGGTGGAACTGCTCGCGGCCGGTGCTCTTGGGCGGCGGCTCGGCGAACCAGGGCTCGCCGCACAAGCGCGCGAGCAGCCCGGCATCGACCGTGCCGGAGGCGGCGAAGCGCCCGTCGGCATCGTAGGGCGTGCCTAGGTGGCGCAGCGCCCAGGCGTCGAGCAGGCAGTTGGCCGGCCCGGTGTCGAAGCCGCGCACCTCGCCGCGCGCCGGCAGCAGGGTGAAATTGGCGATGCCGCCCAGGTTCAGCGCGGCCCGGTCTTCGCCCGGGTCGTGCAGCAGGGCGGCGTGAAAGGCCGGCATCAGCGGCGCGCCATGGCCGCCGGCGGCGACATCGCGGCGGCGGAAGTCGGCCACCGTGGTCATGCCGCTGCGCTCGGCGATCACCGCGCCGTCGCCGATCTGCCAGGTGAAGGGATGGCGGCCGTCGTAGCCGGCGCCGGCCGGGCGATGGCGCACGGTCTGGCCGTGCGACCCCAGCGCGGCGACCGCGTCCGCGGCCACGCCGGCTTCGCCGATCAGCGCCGTCGCCGCGTCGGCGAAGGCCTGCGCGACCTGCACGTCGAGCGTGCCCAGCTCTTCCAGCGAGCGAGCATCGCCGCCCTGGCCGAGTTCGACCAGGCGTTCGCGCAGGCCCGCCTCCCAGGCATAGGTACGGCCCAGCACCAGCTCGCAACGGGTCGGCGTGCCGGCCGCGAAACGCACCAGCGCCGCGTCGATCCCGTCGGCGCTGGTGCCGGAGATCAGTCCAAGATAAAGGCCTGAAGGCGGTAGGCCTGCGCCGGCGTCGGACCGGGTCGAAGAGTTCTCAGCCACGGCGAAACTCCCGAAGGCCTGAAGGCGGTGAAGCCGCGCCGGTGTCGGACCGGGTCGAAAGATCTTCTGTCACAGCGCGCCTCTCCGGATTGCCCTCATCCAGCCTAGCAACTCGCGCAAAGCAAAAGAGCCTCCGAAGAGGCTCTCGCTGCGCGCGCGCCGCGGCCGCTCAGGCGCGCGTGGTCTTCTTCTTCGCCGCCGCCACCGTCTTGGCCGGCGCGGCCGCCGGCGCCGGGCCGGCATCGGCGTAGATGATGTTCTCGACCTGGCGGATCCGCGCCAGGGCGACGCTGGTCTGGGTGCGGAACTGGGCCAGCGCCATGCCGCTCAGCGGCTCCGGCGGCGGCATGGTGACCGACAGCGGATTGCGGTGCACGCCGTTGATGCGGAATTCGTAATGCAGGTGCGGGCCGGTGGCCAGGCCCGAGCTGCCGACGTAGCCGATCACCGTGCCCTGGCCGATGCGCTGGCCCGGCTTGACCCGGCCGAAGTTCGACATGTGCCCGTACAGGGTGGTGTAGCCGCGGCCGTGGTCGAGGATCACCGCGCGGCCGTAGCCGCCCTTCCAGCCGATGAACTGCACCCGCGCGTCGCCGGCGGCCATGATCGGGGTACCGGTGCCGGCGGCGTAATCGACGCCGGTGTGCATGCGGATCCGGCCCAGCACCGGGTGGCGGCGCGAACCGAAGCCCGAGGTCAGCCGGGCATAGGGAATCGGCATGCGGATGAAGCTCTTCTTCAGCGGACGGCCGTCGCCGGTGAAGTACTCGGCCTTGCCGCCGCGCTCGAAGCGGAAGCCGGTGTGCAGCTTGCCGTCGCTGGTGAAGGTCGCGGCCAGCACCGGGCCGGTCTTGAGCAGTTCGCCCTCGCGCCAGGTCTGTTCGACCACCACGCTGAAACGGTCGTTGGCGCCGACGTCTTCGTTGAAGTCGATGTCGTACTTGAAGATTTCGTCGGTCAGGGTGTTGATGTTGGCCGGGGTCAGGCCGACCTTGCGCGCCGACCGGAACAGCGACTTGCCGACCTTGCCGCTGAGCACCACGGTGCGGGTCTCGGTCGGGCGGTTGATGACCTTCTGCGAGATCTCGTCGCCGGCGATGCTCAGCTCGATGCGGTGGCTATCGTCGCGGTCGTAGCGGAAGGTGCGCAGGCTGCCGTCGACCGGCATGTCGAACGCCAGTTCGGTGCCCGGCTTCATCCGCGTCAGCGCGTCCTTGGCGCCGGGCTGGGCGAGAATCTTCTGCATGGTCGAGGCCGGGATCTCCAGTTCCTCGAACACCGAGCCCAGGGTCTGGCCGCGGCCGACCCGGACCAGTTGCCAGCTGTCGCCGTCCTGGCCGCGCACCCGCGCCAACGGCAGCGGCGGCAGTGCCAGCGCCAGCGACTGGCGCGGCTCGTGGGCGCGCAGGGTCGGCGCCGGCTGGCTGAAGCCCGGCACGATCGCCGCGACCATCATGCCCAGGGTCGCGAACAGACCGGCCTGGACCCACTGCCGGCCGGACCAGCGGCCGTTGAAACCATCGGAAATATGACGCGCCAGCACGGGGCGTCGGAGCGCGGCCTCGCGCAGGGCTTTCAGGCGTTCGCGTCGTTCGGCGCCCACACTGGAAGCCTGCTCGGGTACTGTCATGGGTCGATGCCTCGTGCGAGGTGTGAAGGCCGCGTTGCGGCGTTACCATAGTCACGCGAGTTCTACGCGTCAAACCCTTGAGCTGAATGGGGTTTTCGCATCGAACGAGGCGGTTTTCGTTTAACTCCCAATTAACCTGAATCCGTGACCGATTGCGCAAAGCGCGGCCGCGGCCGACCGACGAGTCCCTCTTAGAGTTCCCCCGTGTCCACATCCGTACAAGAAGCCCTCGATCTGATCGCCCGCGGCGCCGACGAAATCCTCAAGCGCGACGAGCTCGAGGCGCGCCTCAGCGCGTCCATGAAGGCGGGCGGCCGCCCGTTGCGGATCAAGGCCGGCTTCGACCCGACTGCGCCCGATCTGCACATCGGCCACACCGTCCTGCTCAACAAGATGCGCCAGTTCCAGGACCTGGGCCATCAGGTGATCTTCCTGATCGGCGACTTCACCGGGATGATCGGCGACCCGACCGGCAAGAACGTCACCCGCAAGCCGCTGACCCGCGAGGACGTGCTCGCCAACGCCCAGACCTACGCCGACCAGGTGTTCAAGGTGCTGGACAAGGAGCGCACCGAGGTCCGCTTCAATTCCGAGTGGTTCGGGCAGATGGGCGCGGCCGACATGATCAAGCTGGCGGCCCAGCACACCGTCGCGCGCATGCTCGAGCGCGACGACTTCGCCAAGCGCTACGCCGCCCAGCAGCCGATCGCGATCCATGAATTC